>CAYZAR010000227.1:0-2613 GCA_964476455.1 uncultured Micavibrio sp. | reverse complement strand
TCAACCAGAGTATCACCTCTGTACCCACAATACTATATTAATTTAGCAATGCCAATCCGCCATCGCCCACTTTTTTCTTCAAGGTATTTCTCGGCATTATAATTTTTTCCATATTAACTCCAATATACATAGAGACAATCCCAAACAAAACGGATTCCCATGCAGAATCCGCATCTAGCTCGATCATAAGCGTAAAGCCTATTATTTCAACCACAAAAGCAGAAACCGTAAGTTCTGGAAATTTTCGAAAGATTTTGGTGAGTCGAAGACTCTCTTTGTGTTGTTTGTTAAGCTTTTTAGGCATAATAGCAGGATGCGGTACTTTAGCTTTCTGCTTGTTGCTTTTTTGATGTTGAGTGTGTCCTTTGCTTATGCTGAGGAAGTGAAGCCGCGTGGTCACGTTCCTTTCGGGAAGGAAAAGAAACTTCCGCCCATTACCTCCGAACAACTTGATGAATCTTTGGCCATCTATGATGAATGTGTGGCTAATAAGGTGACGACAACCCGTTATGATTGTGACTGCATCGGGATGCGCTATCTTGATTTACGCCGTGAGCGAGGGCCTCTCGCTCTGGCCTATGATCTTAAAATTGCGGCACGGCACGATTGCCCCAATGCCCCCGATGTTGCGGGAATGATGTATGAAAGATGCTTGTCATGGGCCCCCCGTGAGAGGACAGATTATGAGCGGTTCTGCTCCTGTTATGCCAGTAACTACGCTCGCCGCTTCTCCAAAAACCCTAGTGGTAGCCTGTTGGTTCAAGAAGCCCAAATGACGGCCTCGCTGAGCGAATGCGACGCCGGATGGGTTACCAAAGAACGTTTGGAACGGCGCGATCTGGTCGAACAGCTCAAGGAAAAGGGCCTTTATAAACTCCTTTTCCCCGGGGCGGTTGAATTTAACGCTGCGAAAAGACGGGCTGAAGAGAAGAAGAAGCGGGACCAACAAATTCTGAACCCTGACGCACCGTAGTTGCCAACCCTTCTGCTTTGCTCAAAATATGAGCATTATAAAAAGCCTTCAGGGCTGCTCTGGTTTCGGCAAGGTCTTTCTGTCCAGTTTGTTGTGCTGCCAGACTCATGCGGGTGAGCATGACCCCTCCGGCCACCACAAAAAAGAGAGAAAGATGCGGAACCGCAACCGCTGCGATTTTGTCCAAGGATTTAGACTCTTGTAAAAGATAGGCCGTTGCCGCGCTGAGATGACCGATGGCCGCTTTAAGAGCATCATCGCCAGATTGTGCTGCAATTTTTTTGGCGTCTTCTATCCAATCCTCTGTCGCTCGTCCTTGGTCTTTGATGGTTTTGCGAAAGAGCAAGTCGGCAGCTTGAATGCCGTTGGTTCCCTCGTAAATAGGAAGAATGCGAGCATCCCGATAAAATTGGGCCGCACCAGCTTCTTCGATAAAGCCCATCCCGCCATGAACTTGAATACCAAGAGAGGCAACTTCAACGGCCATATCGGTACAGCCTGCTTTGACGATAGGAGTCAAAAGGTCAACACGCGCTTGCGCGGCAGTATCTCCGGCCTTGGCTTTATCGAGATAAAAAGCAGCTTCGTAGCTTAGAGCTCGTCCGGCATCAATCAGAACCTTCATGGTGAGCAGCATTCTGCGAATATCAGGATGTCCAATAATGGCAATTGTTTCTCCGCCACTCAAGGGTTTGCCCTGCAAGCGGTCCGTAGCATAAGCAAGAGCGGTTTGAAAAGCCCTCTCGGCCACAGCTACGCCCTGAAGCCCAACCGAAAGCCGCGCATTATTCATCATGGTGAACATATATTTCAGGCCGTCATTTTCTTTGCCAACCAGATAGCCGACGGCCCCCCCTTTCTCACCAAACTGCATGGTGCAAGTGGGAGAAGCGTTGATCCCTAATTTATGTTCGATAGATACGCACGTCACATCATTGCGGGTTCCGTCTTCAAGAATCTTAGGCACAATAAAAAGAGAAATGCCTTTGACCCCTTCGGGAGCATCTGGCAAACGAGCAAGAACAAGATGAATAATATTGGCGGCCATATCGTGTTCGCCGTGGGTAATAAATATTTTTTGTCCGGTGAGGCGATAGGTTCCGTCTCCGGCGCGCTCGGCTTTGGTTCTGATGAGAGAAAGATCAGAACCAGCATGAGACTCGGTCAGGTTCATGGTTCCAGTCCATTCCCCCGAAATTAACTTGGTAAGATATTTCTTCTTTAACTCATCCGATCCGTGGGTCGAGATGGCCTCAACCGCCCCTTGCGTTAGAAGAGGGCACAGGCCGAACGAAAGGCTTGAGGATTGCCACATTTCCTGAAGAGGAAAGGACATCAACCACGGAAGCCCCTGTCCGCCATAGTCAGGGTCAAAAGGAACAGCATTCCATCCCCCTTCGCAAAAGGCTTTGTAGCCTTCTTTGAATCCTTTGGCGGTGGTAACAGCACCTTCTTGCCATGTGCTGCCTTGGCGGTCGCCGCTTTCATTCAAGGGAGCTAGCACTCCAGAAGCGAGTTTGGCAGCTTCTTCTAAAACTGCGCTGACCATCTCGGCATCAAGATCTTCCCGCCCTAAAGCCGCGAGAGGGGTTACCGAGTTGAGCAAAAAAGCCATATCTTGTAGGGGAGGGGTATAAGAG
>CAYZAR010000226.1:0-2634 GCA_964476455.1 uncultured Micavibrio sp. | reverse complement strand
GTGTTAAGCAACAAGATACCCCCTGCCCCCCCCAACGTAGTGTGAGCCATCCAATCTCCACCAGACACAGCTCCGCCCGCCATGCCCAGCAACAAAGCCGATGCCAAAAGAGCCGTCAGGCGAGCCCATAATGGGCCAAAATCCTCGCGCCGCCATAGTCGCCAACCCCAAACCACCAAGCTGGCTGCCAAGACTAAAGCTCCAATTCCAAATATTTGCAGAAAAATATCAGCCGTCAAGGCCCCGGGGTACCCCATCCAGTTTTGAATGGGATTCTCTTCACTTGCCGCCGTGTTAAAAGACGGATCCGCAGAGTTATAGCTGAGAAGAGCAACAAGGAGGAAAGCGGCAAAGCCCGTCACCAGCAAAGCCCGCGCATCAAGCAACCTGTGCCGGATGTATTCCTGCCACGCGTCAGGAAAGATCCGCAGAAATCGGGAAGGCCGTTTGAGAGAAATAGAGGAAGACCGAGCCATAATGGTTCACAAGAAATGGGGACAGGCAAAGGACAGCAATACCAAGAAATCTTGGCAAAACTATAGCCAGAATCGCCCAGAATCGCAAGAGTTTTTGCAATAAACCACCCAAAGAAGCCAGAGGACAAACCCCTTTACCTTAAAGGATTCTTAAGACAATTAGTATCTGATAGTCGTGAAAGATTCGAAGGAGGATCCTCGTGAAATCTGAAACTGCCTTAACACCATCTATTTTCCAGCCTGAGTATGTCATTTACGCCTTTGCTTCAGCAGAGGGCAAAAAGGGTAGCGCACCGTGGCATCGGATTGGGACACTCTCCGATGAAGACCAAGCAAAGGAGAGAGCGCGTTCAATTTTTGGGTCAGGAGAATGTAGCCGAATCGAAGTCCGGCGAAGATTGCGCGATCCCAAAACAGGTATGATGAGCGATGATCCGGTTGCCGTTCTGCGTCAGAAACCCGCTCTTCCATTGGAAAGAATTTTTGTCCCCGCCGCTTTGGCTATGCTGTGCGCAGGGATAGCTCTTTACTTCACAATGTTCATCAATTAAGAGCGGGCGCGAATTCATTTAGTGGCCGCAGCCACCTTTGCCGCCGCAGCTTCCTTTGCCATCACATGACCCTTCGCCTTCATCTTCGTCGTCGTGAGAGTGGCCATGTCCACCACAGCACCCGCCTGCGTGATCGTGCTCTGGCAGAACCCCGTGAGGGTCTTTTTCAACCAAAATTGCCACCTCGTCAAAAACAGCAGCGTTTTCACTCATTTGCGCCGTAAGTGAGGGATTTTGTTCTCCGATGGTACGAAAAAAAGTAGCAGCATCGCGCAGCAACTGAGAAGCAAGCTGAATATGGGTAGGCATAAGACAATCCTTGTTTTTCTGGATGTGAACACTATGCCCCCTCTTATCACGCTCCGCCCCCCGATGGAAAGAGGATTTATTTACTACAAGCCTTGATTACCGAGGTGTTTTGACCAAACACAGGATGTCGCTAATGATTTCATCCGAAGAAATATTGTGCTCCAAGGCCCGCTCTGCCCGCATAATCCGGTGGCGCAGAACGCTTTTTATCATAGCTTTAACATTCTCAATTTTGACTTCTTCTTGGCCGCGCAACCACGCATGAGCCCGAACGCAGCGATCAAGGGCAAGTGAGGCCCGAGGAGAAGCTCCAATTTTTATATAGCTTTTCAATTCATACGTGTACCGTTGGGGATAACGCGTGGCAAAAATCAGATCTACCATATAGTCTTCAACAACACGAGGAACCGGAATACGATCAATTTCATCTCGTGCTGCAAAAATAGTCGCTTGAGATGTGCGAATTTGCTCCGTTTTTTCCTTAACAACGTTTTTCTTTTTTTGGCTCATTTCTTCACGCACCATGCGGATAATATTGGCCTCGGCCTCTTCATCAGGATAATCCACGGAAATATGCATCAAAAAACGGTCCATCTGGGCCTCAGGTAAGGGAAAGGTTCCTTCCTGTCCCGCAGGGTTCTGAGTCGCCATAACCATAAACAATTCAGGCACTTTATGCGTAACCCCAGCCACAGTAACTTGCCGTTCTTCCATCGCCTCAAGCAAAGCGTTTTGAGCCTTAGCCGGCGCACGGTTGATCTCATCCGCAAGAACAACGTTAGAAAAAATAGGCCCTTTAATGAATTTGAAAACACCTTTGCCATCCCCTTCGGCAGGATAAAAAACCTCCCTCCCTGTGATGTCACTTGATACCAAGTCAGGCGTAAATTGGATCCGGCTGAAATCACCTTCGATGTTATTAGAGAGGGCCTTAATAGCGCGGGTTTTTGCAAGGCCAGGAAGACCTTCGACCAAAATGTTGCCATTGGCCAAAATACCAACCACCAGACTTTCTATAATCTGCTCTTGACCAACAATCTCAAGAGCCATCCGGCGTTGCAATTCGTTGATTTCTGGACGTACGGTCATTGTTTCTCGCTTTTTCGCTATCCCACTTCACCAGAGAAATCCTAAGATTTTATGAAGGAGGGATACCCCGCTCTCCAACTTAAAACGCCATTGCGGGACGTTGACTATATCGAGACACCCTGTGGGAAAATCCAGAACTATCTGTTCCTACCGCCCTGTTCAGTCCCACATTGTGATGGATAGGGTTAATTCTGAACTTTTCTGGCTCA
>CAYZAR010000225.1:0-2634 GCA_964476455.1 uncultured Micavibrio sp. | reverse complement strand
ACCCTGATCTTGGCTACATGATTTGCGATTTTATTCCTTCGAAAAAATCTTTGTTGCTTGGGGATGTTTTGCTCGCCGTGATTGAGCAGAAAAAAGCCGGCGTTTTTCAAGGAGATTTGAAACCGAACAATGTTCGCGCCGTTGATAATTACGCAAAGCTTATTGATTACGATCAGGCCCTGATATTAACCAAAGAGCAAAGCGAAATGCCGAACAGGGAATTTTTGCGTTGGGCAGGCGAACGGGCCAAAAAGCAATTCGGCAAAGAGTGTTTGTTCGAGGATTTTGGTTTCAAGAACTTTGAAGATGTACTCAATACCCTGTTTATCGGCGACTCCCTTGATCTTTCTAAAACATCCATCTTTCTTGAAAGCGATACGACCAGAGCGGAAAACAAAATTTATCATACGCTCTCTGGACCTGATGTGTGCGTGCAGGGGGTTCGCGCTCTTGATGAAAGACGAAAATTTCTCGATCAGGTGGAGTTTTCCTCGGGAGAAAAAACGCTCGATATTGGCTGTAATATAGGCTTGTTGTGCCATTATCTGGCCGATCGCGGCTGTATGCCGAGTGGCCATGATATTGATTCCGGTATCATCAATGCCGCACGGATCATTGCCAATATCACGTCACGCAAGATCAATTTTGCCCATGCCGATCTCGATAAATTGGAAAAGATTGAGCCCATTGACACCGTCTTTATTTTTTCGGTTCTTCATCATACCCAGAACGTGGAAGCGAATGCAGCCAAAATTGCACAGGCGTGCCAGAGAGTTTTTATTGAATGTCGCTTGTCCGAAAGAGGAGCTAAGCCAATTAGCCAAGGAAACTGGATTTCAACCTCGACTTGGAGTTTCGAAAACGTCCAGTCCTTGGTTGCCTATCTAGAGAAAATTTTTCCAAGTTTTCACTTGGTTAAAAACTATGGGCAGTGTGACAAAGGTCGTTTCCTCCTTGAATTGAGGAAAGAAATTTAATGCACTCTATGCCTCATATCGCTTTGTTCATGACTTATGGCGGCTCGCTTAAAATCTGGCAGGACGCCGGAATTTTGCGCCGTGAAATGTCGCTTTATCAAGCGTTATGTGCTCGCGGGGCGAAAATCTCGATTGTCAGTTATGCAGACTCATCTGATCGTGATTATTTTTCAGAGGAATTTGCGCAGGCCGGAATCACTCTTTTGACTCGTCCAGATTGTTTGCCGATGCGCCTTTATGCCAAGACCATCGGGTGGGTTCATGAAGAAGTTTTGTCGGGCGCAAATATTTTCAAAACCAATCAGGTCTTCGGCGCAGGTGAAGCGGTGAGAGCCGGACAGTTTTGTTCAAAGCCTGTTATCACGCGCATGGGATTTCATCGCCTCTCTTATCGCCCCGGGGAAATGATTGCTCAAGAGGAAGCACAGCAGCAGATGGAAAGAGAGTGGCCAATTTTTAGGGACTCTCGGCACATTATTGCCCCAACCGAAAGCATTCGGAGAAATTTGGGGGTTCTCTACGGAATTGAGCCAGAGAAAATCAGTGTGGTTCCAAACTTCGTTGATGTTTCAAAAATCCCTTTTTCCGAGCGGAATGTCTCGGACCTTAATAAGTTTTTGATCGTTGGCCGCTTAACAGACCAAAAAAATATTGGCGCACTTATCGCAGCTCTGACCCCTGAACAATCCTTGACGGTGATTGGGGAGGGAGAACAGCGTGACACTCTTGAGCGCACGGCAAGGGATCTTCACAAAAATGTTTCATGGCTCGGCCGGCAGGATCATACGGAAGTGTTAAAGGCTATGTCTGAGCATGATCTTTTTGTTCTACCCAGCCGTTATGAAGGAATGCCAAAGGTCGTGATTGAAGCCATGGCGAGCGGCATTCCTGTTCTGGTGAGCGATGCCCCCGGGAATCGCGACGTTGTACGGCACGGCGAAAATGGTTTTCTTTGTGGATTGTCTGCGGAATCTCTGGCTGGTTCCATTCGTTCCATCAAAGAAAATCGTGAAGAGATTCCCCGTATCATTCGTCAAGCCAGAAAAGATGCTGAGACCCTTTATAGTCTTGAAACAATCGCAAACCAAGAAATTGACTTGTACCAAACCTTGATGCTTGGAGAGAAAAAAACATGATAACCGGAGCGATAAAATCCCTTATCAAAGCGGCTTTGTTTCCTTTATCTCTCAGGTATAGAGCGGCTTTGCTCCGCGCCTTAATTGATGTTAACGCAGAATCTTTGTCACCAAAAGAATCCCTACGGTTTCTCTTCTCTATTGAAGACGAGTTGTACCAGCAAGTCAAAAAATCCGGAGGAAGATATTATCCTCACGGCCATTTGAAATCCTATTTGATAAAATACGAACAATTCTTCGCCGATCACGTTGACGGATGTCAAATCGTCATGGACCTTGGATGTGGGCAAGGAACCATTGCCAACCGATTGGCGGCTGTACCATCCTTGCAAAAAGTCATCGGGGTGGACCTGAACGAGAAAAGTCTCGAAATTGCTCGTCAGAATTGCTTATCCAACGTCACTTATCTGCTTGCCGATGTCACAAAAATCAAACTTGAGGACCCTGTTGATTGCATTGTTCTTTCAAATGTTCTTGAGCATATAGACCACCGCGTGGCACTTTTGCAAACACTGCAAAAC
>CAYZAR010000224.1:0-2649 GCA_964476455.1 uncultured Micavibrio sp. | reverse complement strand
ACTGGTCGGGGCCATTATTGCATGTGTCAAACGGGCAACCTTTGCCAATGAAGCCGGTCTTGGGACGGCAGCTATTATTCAGGCTTCAGCCAAAACGGACTTTCCCATTCGGCAAGGGCTGGTCGGGGGGCTTGGTCCCTTTATTGATACCTTCTTCGTTTGCATGGTGACGGCTCTCGTTATCATTGTTTCGGGGGTCTATGACGGAAACGCAGGAGTACAGGGCATTGATCTAACGTCCAAGGCGTTCCAGACGGTTTTTCCGTGGTTTGATCTGGTGTTGACGGTGGTTGTTTTCCTCTTCGCGTATTCCACCATTATCGTCTATTCCTATTACGGCGAAAAATGCGTTGGATTTTTGCTCGGAGACAAAAAGGGCGTAGCTATAGGGTTTCGTGTTGTTTACCTGTTGTTTGTGGTGATTGGTGCCTCTGTTTCCTTGGAAAATGTTGTCCGTTTCGCGGATGCCGTCTTTATGTCCATGGCTATTCCTAACATTATTGGCCTTTACCTTCTGGCCCCTGAGCTCAAGCGTGATCTTGAGGAATATCTGCTTCTGACAGGCCTCAAAAAGGGGGCCGAGAAGTAAAAAAACAGTCCTTTTTGTCCCTGTTTCTTTTAACTTGATAAAATTTACATAATTTTATAGAATAAGTTCCAGAAACCTCTCATCTGCCTTTACAGGGGGGGCGCAAACGGAAAGGGCTGGAAGTATGGCAGAAGAGCTGGCAAAAGTCTTTGGAGAAGCAGGACAGTTTGCTCTTGGGGTTTACTGGTATGGCCAGCGGATTGGAACCCTGACCCGTGAACGGCAAACAAAAGCCGTCCAGTGGCAAGGACACGCCCCTGAGCTTTTTCACATTTTTGATGTAGACAATTGCTATGAAGAGCCGGCTGTTATCGAAAATATGGAACCGGAAGGTTGGCTCTCCGGCGTTCTTGGTCATAATGTAGATCAGTGGGCTTACCTAGAGGAAGGCTTGGTTTTTTTGTCCAATCTTCGGATCGTTGCTCCGGACAAGGAGGATGAGTTTCTGAGCCTAGCCCCGCGAGACACCCTCAAAGGTCGCCTTCAGGATTTTTCAGCAGAAAACGGTGTTTTTTCGGGACAATATTGGGGTCCGTCTCAAGAGGGGATTCACCAAAGTATGTCCCAATCCGTGGCCGCCTTTTGGAATGATAGAGCTATGCCGCGCCTTTCAGGAGCACAAATGAAGCTCCCTATGTGTCTGCACGAGGATGGACGGCTTGTCCCTGCAAGAGGGGGAGGGGATTCTTTTACCCATATCCTGAAGCTCCCGGGTGGTGGGAGTACCGAAAAACTGCCGACCGAAGGAAACTTTCGTAGTATCGGGGCTCTTGAGTGGTTTTGTCTTCGTGTTTCCGAAAAGGTGGGGATCAATACGGCCGGACATACACTTGTCCCTCTTCCTCACGGCCTTCCTCCTGCTGTTCTGGTGGAGAGGTTTGATATTCCAGAGAACAAGGATGACCCTCGGCAAATTCTGATGCAAGATTTGTGTTCTCTAGCCAAAATTTCCTCACACAAAAAAGATACTGGATCTATCGAACAATGTGCCAACCTTGTCAGGAAAGTTAGCACTAACTGGGAACAGGATAGACTGGCCCTTTTTGATCGTGTGGTCCTCTCCTATGCCCTGCGGGATGGAGATATGCACCGCAAAAACCTCTCTGTTCTCAAGACAGTTGATGGCTCTGATTTTGCGGCGGCTTCGGTGCGCTTTGCCCCCGCTTACGATATTGTTTCCACGGTCGTATATAAACATAGCGAGCGGATGATGCTGCCTCTGGATGGCAAAAAAGAGGGTCTCTCAGACAAAACATGGGAATATTTTGGAAAAATTTTGGGGATGGACGACTCTGCGGCCTGTGATCGGGCTACAATTTTGATGAAACGTATTGCTGAGGAAGCTGTTGCCCTTTGCCGCACTCTACCGCTAGAGATTACGGAACATCCTGACTGTGTTTATGCTCTCCAGAGAGCAACCACCAAAATTGTTGAGGTGGTTCGCAAAAGCGGAGTCGAGACACCTGAGTGGACTGCACCACATAAAAAATCGCGTACACCTTGGAGCCGAGAAGATCCCTGCGTAGACAACCCGTTTGTTTTTCGTGCACCAACCTAAAAACGCTAGGTACGTGGAAACCTGTCTGACTCTTGCCAGTTATAAAACCAACAGCCCCTTGCCGTGAGGGGCAGGGGGCTGCGTTTGTGTTGGGAGCTTAACTTAATTAAAGTTTTAAATTTCTAGCATCTAAATGGACTGTTGCCGCCATAACTGTGCGGATAAGTTTGGACATTTTTCCTTTTTCGTCAAGGAGGCCTGCCTCAGCAAGAGTTTGACGGGCATCGGCATCTTCTATCACATATGAGTCATTTGCTGCGGTCTTACACGCCTCGCACCAAGCATTGTACAAGTGTACACCTTTTTTCGTGTCGGTAGTGTCAGTAATCCCGTAGAAGATATCTTCAATTTTGGCTACGATGTCTGGGTTGGCTTGTCTGATCTTTTTATCTGCTGTGACATCTTCCCCTGTGTCCTTTTCTACCGCGTCAACCATAATAAATTTCCGGCATTGCTAAATTAATATAGTATTGTGGGTACAGAGGTGATACTCTGGTTGAGA
>CAYZAR010000223.1:0-2650 GCA_964476455.1 uncultured Micavibrio sp. | reverse complement strand
AAAACCGACCGCGTATTAGGGGTTCATATCATCGGACCAGAAGCAGGAACCTTAATTGCCGAAGTTGTCGCGGTGATGGAATTTGGTGGCAGCAGCGAGGATATAGCGCGGACCTGTCACGCACACCCCACCTTGGAAGAAACGGTGAAAGAGGCGGCTTTGGCCGTTCTTGGTCGCCCGATTCATATTTAGGGAGAAAATCTAAATGGTGAATCGGGAGAGTGAGCGCGGATCGGTTTTCTTTTATATCCTGATCGGGATTGTCCTGTTCGCAGCGGTTAGTTATGCCGTGAGCCGGAGTATCACTATCGGCGCAGGGGATACTTCTATGGTACAAGAGGAAAAAGCCCGTCTTGAAGTCACGCAAATTCTGGATTTCTCGCGTAATCTCCAAGGCGGCGTGCAGGAAATGAAACTCAGTGGCGTAGCGGCGAGCGCAATTGATTTTATGTTGCCTAGCGATTTGGCTTTTGATACCGCGCCAGTTAATGCCAAGATTTTTCATTCTGGCGGTGGAAAAATTACCTATGTCCCTGTATGGGCAACGCTGGATGACAAAACCGAGGCTACGGCAACCAGTTGGGCTTTCGTACGGAACGCCATTGATGGGGTGGGGGGAAGCGGCAACGAAATTATTCTTGCGTTGATCCGTGTGCCTGAAAATGTATGCCAATCTCTCAACAAACAACTCACCGGCAGCGCAACGATCCCCAATCAAGCTGGTGACATGGTGAATATGTTTGAAACCGGAGTTGATGCTGTTTCGGCTGCCAACTGTGCAAGCTGTGTTTCGGTTCCGTCCTTGTGTGTTCGCAACGGAAATTTGCGGGTTTTTTATTCGGTTCTCGATCGTGGGTGAGCTTTTTGGTAAACTTTTATAAGCTCATCGGCATTGACCTCCGTATAACGCTGGGTCGTACTGAGTGAGGCGTGCCCTAAAAGTTCTTGAATTTCCCGCAGGTTCAACCCATTTTGCAAGAGATGGGTTGCAAAGCTGTGGCGTAGAGCGTGCGGCGTTGCTGTCTCTGGCAGGTTGAGGCTAGAGCGCACGTCACGCAGAGCCTTCTGTGCAATTCCCTGATTGAGGCGTTTTCCCCTCTCTCCTACAAATAAGGGACTCTCGGGCAAAAGAGAAGAAGGGTATTTTTCAAGATATTTTCTGAGGACAGAGTCAACAATGGCCAGAACCGGAACCTGTCTTTCTTTTTGGCCTTTCCCCATCACGCGCAAAAACCCCTCATGCGGGAGGTCTGCGATGTTGAGGGACAGGGCTTCGTTGATCCGAAGGCCGCAACCATAGAGCAGAGTAAACAAAGCCTGATTGCGGAGAGAAACCCATCCATCATCGGTTTGGTTTCCTACCAAGCGAAAGGCTTGAGGTATTTCCATTGGGCGGGGAAGTTTATGGGCAAGTTTTGGTGTGCGGACAATACGGATTGCAGCATTATGCATGATGCCTTGTTTATCAAGATAGGTCAGAAAATTCTTCACGCCGGAAAGGGAACGGGCACGAGAAGAAGCCGAGAGTCCATCCATGCTTTTACGCGATAACCATGAACGGAAATCGGCGAGAGTTGCATCCGAGAGATGATTCAGACTGATTGACTCTTCATTATGTTGTGAAAGAAAAGAAAGAAATTGTCCAACATCGGCGGTATAGGCACGAAAGCTATGGCGCGAGAGATTCTTTTCAAATTTCAGCCACGCTTGCCAGTCCAACACAGATTTGGCCAGATCGGGCGCGCACGCATCCAGAAATTCTATACGCTGAGCCATGTGCGAAACTGCCTTTCGACAACACGGGCCAGAAAAGAAACCTGTTCGCTTCCTTGTCCCGGGTGAAAGAGGTTCGGATCACGCGACCCAAAGGCGATGATGGCGGGCGGTGTGTTCTGAGAAATATCCACGCGGATCAGAACCTGAGAACGGACAAGAGAAGCCCCTGCGCCATAAATAGCTTCTATGCCTGAAATGTCCGACTGGTGAAGAATATGTTTTCCGCGCAGCCAGTTATCGAGCGTTCCTTCAGGAACCACGCGAATACCGTTGGTGTGAATATGGGGAATGTCGCGGCCATCGGCTTCAACCACAAGAGTTGTAATATCCACGTCCAAAAGAGCGGTCAGGTCGTGGGTGAGGGTATCTATGAACTCATCAAAACTTTGCGCTTCCAACAAGCGTAAAACAGCGCGGTGAATGCGCGTCTGGTTGTTCATGTTATAGCGGGCGGTTTCCACAATCTCGCGAGCCGTTTCAATAGCTTCGTCTTTATCGGATTTAAGCCGCTCTATCATGTAGGATTGAAAGTCAGCGACTTTCCGACCGCTATGAACCTTGGGGGGTGTAAGAAGGTCACACGCTTCGGGGTTCTTTTGTAGGAAATCTGGATGTGCCTTCAGCCACGCGATCACGGCATCGGCGTCAATTGGGGAAGAAGGGGGCGGCTGGTTGGTCATGTCTTGGTTATCAGAAAGAGGGGACGCTGGGTTAAACTGGCCCATGCTAACATGATTTCTGCCGTTCAGGATAGGATCAAATCATCTAGGCTGGAGAAGGGGGGCCTCTTCTTGTCCGCACGTAACAAGGTCTCTTACAAGGGTTTCCAAGGTTCTGTGGCTGGCAATTTTGCTGATGGATGCGGCCAACATGC
>CAYZAR010000222.1:0-2651 GCA_964476455.1 uncultured Micavibrio sp. | reverse complement strand
CCTCTGGATTGTTATTGCCAAAGCAAGGGAACGTGCCGGATGTTTCGAAATCAACAGCCAGTCCGCGTTCATCCCGAATAATTTTGACCGTTCCGAACTTGATCGCCGAAAGAGAATCTGCAACCACCGAAAGTCCAGCAATGCCGCAAGCCATCGTGCGCAGAATATCCTTGTCATGAAGGGCAAACATCATCCGTTCATAGGCATAGCGATCATGCATATAGTGAATGATGTTCAGAGCTTGCATATAAGTTTTAGCAAGCCAATCCATCATGGGCTCAAACCGTGCCATTACTTCATCATACTTAAGCGTGTCTCCGGTTATTGGGGCTGCAAATGGCGCGACCTGTTCGCCACTGATTTCATCGCGTCCGCCATTGATAGCGTAAAGCATACATTTGGCAAGGTTTGCCCGTGCGCCAAAGAACTGCATTTGCTTACCAATCCGCATAGCAGAAACACAGCAGGCAATCCCGTAATCATCTCCCCAATACGGACGCATTAAATCGTCATTCTCGTATTGAATCGAAGATGTTTTAATCGACATATCCGCACAGAAATCCTTAAAGCCCTGCGGCAATTTCTGCGACCACAGCACCGTCAAGTTAGGCTCCGGTGCCGGACCGATATTCTGCAACGTTTGCAAAAAGCGGAAACTGTTTTTGGTGACCATCGGACGACCGTCAATTCCAACCCCGCCAATCACTTCGGTAACCCATGTCGGATCGCCCGAGAACAAGGCATCATACTCAGGGGTGCGCAAGAAGCGGACAATCCGCAATTTGATAACCAATTGGTCAATGAGGCTTTGAGCCTGCGCTTCCGTCAAAATACCTTGATCCAAATCGCGCTGAATATAAATGTCAAGGAAGGTTGAAACGCGCCCCAAAGACATTGCCGCGCCATTTTGTTCTTTAACCGCACCGAGGTATCCGAAATAGGTCCACTGCACAGCTTCCTTGGCCGTTGCCGCAGGTTTTGAGACATCATAACCATACAAAGCAGCCATTTTTTTCAAATCTTTGAGAGCCGCAATCTGGTCAGATATTTCCTCACGCTGGCGAATCGTTGCCTCATCCATCGGAGCCTGATTGCTCAGAGCTTTTTGGGCTTCTTTGTCGGCAATCAAGCGATCAACACCGTAAAGGGCCACGCGGCGATAATCACCGATAATCCGCCC
Organism: uncultured Micavibrio sp.; assembly: GCA_964476455.1. GTDB lineage: Bacteria > Pseudomonadota > Alphaproteobacteria > Micavibrionales > Micavibrionaceae > UBA1573. Next base: position 1,471 of record CAYZAR010000222.1, on the reverse strand, counting down.
CCGCCCATATGCATCTGGCAAACCGGTAATAATCCCAGACTTACGGGCTGCAAGAATCGCGGGCGTGTATGCATCAAAAACGCCGTGATTGTGAGACTTACGCAGCTTGGTGTACACCTCATCTACGGCAGGATCAAGTTTATAGCCGTAAGCTTCAAGGCCGCTAGCAACCATGCGCTCTCCGCCAGCCGGCATAATCGCCCGCTTGAGAGGAGCATCAGTTTGCAAACCCACAATTTCTTCAAGATCCGAATCAATATAGCCCGCTTTATGCGAGGTCAAACTCGCCACCACCGAGGTATCGGCATCAAGAATACCTTTAGCACGCTCTTCCTTGAGCAACACCGATAGTTTTTCCCAAAGGGCTGTCGTTGCTTTGCTTGGCCCTTCCAAAAACTTGCTGTCTCCCATGTAGGGAGTGTAGTTTCGCTGGATGAAGTCACGCACATCAATGGACTTTGACCACTCCCCCGAATGAAAACCTTTCCACGCACTGGCTTCGGTATTACCAGCTCCCCACAACGCATTAGATTTTTCGGAAGGTTTGGAAATGGTGTTAGAAGTCATGAATACAGGCCTCCTGTGCCGTTACATTAAAACAACCTAAGCGCGTTTAAGACGCAAAACCGTAAGAAAAGCATCACCCAAAGCAGAATATTAGCAAAAGGTGTTATTCTAAGCGGAAGTTTTACGCGAGCCTTGGCTCAGACGCAAAGAAAATCTAGTTATTTTGTCGGAAAGTTACGCTGCGCTGCGACATTTTTAGAGAAAAAATCTCCTATTTAGCCAGCACACGATGGGCAGGAAATGTAATAGTGACGGTTGTTCCCTTACCCACATCAGATTTGATGGTAAGATGCCCACCATGTAGCTCAACCATTGCTTTGGCGAGAGGGAGACCAAGCCCAGTTCCTTGCGTCTCATTCGCAGCATGGGCTGTATCATGAATTTGTCCAAACGGCTCAAGGGCGCGGTGAATTTTTTCTTTGGGAATACCGATGCCCGTATCAACAACAGAGACTTCCATTTCTCCATCCGGCAGGATAGAGGCAAATACATCTATTTTGCCCCCGGGCTTACAGAATTTTACCGCATTGCTAACCAAATTAATCAGAACTTGTCGAACAAGCCGCGAGTCAGCAAGAAGCAAAGGCATATTAGGCTCGACATGAGCCGTCATTTCGATTCCTCCGCTAAATGCCCGCGAGGCCATCATACGAATGACTGACTCAATCGCTTCTTCCATACTCAGATTGTTCTCGTCCAGATCAACACGGCCTGCCTCAATTTTCGACATATCGAGAACTTCGTTGATAATTTCGAGAAGATGCCGCGCACTCGAATGAATATCACCGACATATTCTTGATATTTCGGATTCCCCAAAACTCCAAAAGTTCCCGTCATCATGATTTCCGAGAACCCTATAATAGCATTTAGCGGCGTGCGCAGTTCGTGACTCATATTGGCAAG
>CAYZAR010000221.1:1065-2652 GCA_964476455.1 uncultured Micavibrio sp. | reverse complement strand
GCCAAGGAAACCGCGCTGAAGCTCGCAGAAAACTATACGCCGCCGCAGCACTATACCTATCATCTGCCGGGCCCGACCGGCAAAGCGGCGATCGGCCTTGTCGTCAGCGCCATGAAAGCGCTGGGCAAGGTGACGCCGCATGATGAGGTGGTGATTGACGCGCTGGGCAATGTCTTAAGCGGCGGCAAAACCAACATCATCAAAATGCTGCATGAGGATGACATCTACCAGCTTGAGTTCGACAATTTCATGAAGCTGATCCGCACCGAAGGCACGCTGGCGCGGATTGAACATATGCTGAATACCGGAAAACCGCTGCGGAATTAGGGCAGTCCCCCCAACTCGCCCTCTCCCTGACAAGGGAAAGGGCAAGGAGGGAAAGGTTAAGCTGCGTCTTTGGATTTAACCATTTGCGCCAAGAGGACTTGAACAAGGCCGGAGGTGTCTCCTGCTCCGCCCGCTGTAGCCCCTGAAACCTGAATGTCAGGAGTAATTTTAAGACCAGCTGCGGCAATTGATTTAACCACTTCAACCATTGTTACGCCCTGAGCCGTCAAAGCATCCACTTGGTCGCGGTAGGCTTTGGCCTGAGCTTCCCCTTTCGAGCGAATAACCCCCGCCTCAGCATCCCCCACTTGCGTGGTTTGCGTAGCTTCAGCTTCGGCCAACATTCTCACCCGTGCGGCATCACCCCGCGCTCGTTCTTCTGTTTGCCGCGCTTCGTGCTGAGCAACTTTGATCCCCGCTTCGGCTGTAATAATCGCCAATTGCTGATCAGCCTCCGCTTTGGTTTTTTCAAACTCAATCCGGCGTTGTTCGGCTTCTTTCTTGGCATCAAACATTGATTTCTCTTGCTCGGCCAAGTTCTTTTGCTGGGTTGTTTGCATCAAAGCTTCCGGCAAATGGATATTGGTAATCATCACCGAAACAACCTCGACGCGGTATTTGGTAAGATCTGCCCGAACAGCATCTTCGGCTCCCTTTTGCTCCTCAGCGCGGTTTTGCTGGTAAGAAATTGCTGGAGACCGCGAGACTTGCGCCCTAAAAATCCCGTCAATTTGAGGATGAATCACATTGCTTTCCAGTTCGGCAATTGACCCCAGTTTTTGTACAATATACGGAGCATTTTCGGGGAGAATGCGGTACTGGCAACGCACTTCGATTTGCATGGGAAACCCATCATGCGAAACCACTTGGAAAGGATCAAATGCTTTGACTCCCTCTTCTCTCCGACTGCGATCCCCTCCCCAATCGACCGAACGTGTAGTCGTAGGAATAATGATTGACGTATAAGCCAGCGGGTTGATGTTATACGCCCCGGGCCCCAGAACTTCTTTCTGAATTCCACGAAATCCCTTAGGGACAACATGACGGGTTTTTCCGCCCTCTTCCCATGCTGCATCACCATGACTTGCTTCGGCAACGTATTCGGATGGGTCTTTGCCAATGTTGGAAATCAAAACAGCAACCTCTCCTTTTGAAACCTTAATTTGCTCACGAATTGAGACCGAAAACAAATATGGGTTAATATAATAGGTTCCGGGAGTCAGGATGTTCTCCTGTGGACCGCGAGAACCTCCATTGTCC
>CAYZAR010000221.1:0-1055 GCA_964476455.1 uncultured Micavibrio sp. | reverse complement strand
AAATTGTTATGCCCTTCCGGCGTTTTAACCACCACGTCAGAAGCATTCATCGGCAACCCGTCTCGCGCCTCGACAATACCAATTTGATTTTCGCCAATGCTGACCGCATCGTGAATTTCAACTTTGAAAATTTCAGTGTTGATATTGTAGGTTCCGGGACGGAGAAAATCGATCTGAGGCCCCTTTTGGCCACCGTTTTTCAGAAAGGCATCTGCCCGTTGAAAAAGGGTATGGCCTTCAACGCTGTGACCCAACAACCGTCCAGTTGCAAGAGGTTCACCATCCATAGCTGTTACCACACCAACTTGCCCTTCGCGAATGACTGTCTTTTTGATTTTGGTAACTTTGAACAAATAGGGATTAATCTTGAATGTTCCGTTGGTCAGAAAACGCAATTGCTTGCCGCGAATTCCTCCGTTTTTCAAAAACTCAACAGGATTCTGGAAGTTTCCATGCGTGTTGCCCGCTGGATCATCGGCAAAGATACGACCCGCCGAAAGAGGGGCGCCGTCCGTTGCTTCAATAATTCCCAACTCATCTGCGCCAATCGTCAGAAAGACGGGTTTTGAGACAACGCTTATAATTGGCCACAAAATAAAATGGAGTCCCGGGGCAAGGTAGTTCGCCTTCAGCCCCACTTGATTTTCCATCGCAAAAACGCGTCCACTTTCCAGAGAAGACCCAATGTATCTCTGTTCCATAACAGCAATCTCGTTGGAACCAACGTTAACCAGAAAGCGAGTTAGAAGAAACCCAACGGCGAAAGCCGCTAAAAGATAGAGCATATACTCAACAAGCATGGCATTGTCCTTTCGACAAGATCGGTTTGTAAAAATATATAATATTATATAACTATATATATTTTATGTTAAATTTATACTAAAATCAAACTTTATATATAATTAACTATTTTTGGGCAGTTTATAGATCAAGAAAGAGGTGGTTTTATGACCAAGGATATGAAAAGCGTTTGTTTGGTAATCCGCCACGACCAGTACGAAACCCTACATAACATGAACATCAATGTCAGTGGATTCATCCGCGATGTGATAGAC
>CAYZAR010000220.1:0-2662 GCA_964476455.1 uncultured Micavibrio sp. | reverse complement strand
CTTAATTAATACTATCTGGAAATTAATACCTTCGCATTTGAGTTAGAGAATCCAAGCTAGACAGCGAAAGTGCGGTAAGGCAATACCTTCTTAATCATTATATTGCATGAATTCTTAATGAAATATCTTGCAATATGGCCAATCTTCCTGTAGGGTGGAGGTATGGAGAAAATGCCATGAGTGCGCTTGAACAAGTTAAACATCATCTTCGGGAGGGCGAAGTTTATCGCCGCGCTGACCTTGAACAATGGTCAAGCGCCGTTGATCGTCACCTGCACCAGTTACAGGAAGAAGGGGTGCTGGTGAAGCTCTCCGGTGGCATGTATTACCGCCCGAAGATGACGGCCTTTGGCGTAGCGCCTGCCGATGATGAAACGCTGGTAGAGGCGTTTCTCAAAGATCATCGTTTCCTGCTGACATCCCCAAACCTGTATAACGCTTTGGGGCTTGGCATGACCCAGCTCTACAATGAGACGGTGGTTTATAACCACAAGCGGCATGGTCAATTCAAGCTGGGCGGCAGGACATTCCGCTTTGCGATGAAGCCGCATTTTCCATCTAAACCTACCCCTGAATTCCTGCTGGTGGATGTGGTGAACAATCTTGACCAGCTTGCCGAGGACAGGGAGCAGGTTTTGAAACAGGTGCAGAAAAAGGCGCTCTCAATGGAGAAGCGTACCCTTGCCAAGGCCGTGCGCGATTACGGCGGCGCACGGGCGAGGAAGTTCTTTTCCAAAGCCCTTTCCGAAGATAGATTACAGTATGCCTGATAACGGATTCTTACATAACCATCCTGATTTCCCTGCGCTGATTCGTATTGTCGCAGGGGAAATGGCTATTGATCCTGCCCTTGTCGAAAAAGACTACTGGATCATGCACTGCCTTTTCGGGCTGCAAAAGCTGGGTATGGCTTTTGAGCTAAAAGGCGGGACATCGCTTTCTAAGGGGTTTGAGCTGATCCATCGTTTTTCGGAAGACATCGACATTCGGATTGAGCCGCCTGCCGACAGGGATGTAAAGACTGGCCGCAATCAGGATAAGCCCGATCACTGCCAAAGCCGGAAGGATTTTTATGACTGGCTGGCGGCGACCATCACGATTGACGGTATCCATGACATCCAGCGCGACACGGCTTTTGACGATGGAAAGTACCGTAGTGGCGGCATCCGTTTGTACTACAAAAACCTTGGCGGCCAGCTTGAAGGGCTGAAAGAGGGTATTTTGCTGGAAGTGGGTTTTGATGACATCACGCCCAACTTACCCAGAACTATCAGCTCATGGGCGTATGACTATGCCGCTGGCAAAGTCCCGATCATAGATAACCGCGCCGTGAATGTGGCTTGTTATCATCCGGGCTATACGCTGGTTGAAAAGCTGCAAACCATCTCCACCAAATACCGTCAGCAGCAGGAAACGGGAACATTTCCGATCAATTTCATGCGGCACTACTACGACGTATATTGCCTGTTACAGGACTCTGAAACCCTGAAATTTATAGGAACCCCGGAATACAAAGCCCACAAAGAGCGCCGTTTCCGCAGTGCAGATAATCAGATCATTGCCGAGAATGAGGCTTTTCTCCTAAGCGATCCAGAAACAAGGGCGGCTTATAAAGCATCATACCAATCAACCCGCGCCCTATACTACCGCTCACAGCCAGATTTTGATGAAATACTGGCCAAGATCACAGAGCATATCAGGCATTTATAGCGAAGGATAAAAAATGCGCCCAGATTACCCGCAATGGCTTGTAGAACAGAAGTATTCAGACGGCACTCAAACCGCGCAAATTCATCGCGTCAAAAAGGTTGAGGAAAGCTACGGCAACCTTGATGAGCATTTTGCAAATAGTACTTATGAAGATGTAATTGCTTCCCTCCAGTATTCGAAAAGCGACGAAAGAGCAAACAAGCCCAACCCTTCAAAGATTAAATTCGACGGAAATATCCGAAACAATCTCCAGTCATACAAAAATGCCGTGGTGCGTTATCGGAAGTTTCTTAATGACAATGGGTTTCAGGGCGGCTCTTCAGAGGCAAGAGAATTTGTAGAAAATGCTGATATGCCGCCTTCGCAGGCAGAATCCAATCAGGAACGCTTTTCTCTTGAGCGTGATATGCAAGCAGCACTCCGGCGCAATATTCAAAGTCTCGATCCTGCACTTAAAATCGTGGACGATGGAGCAGAACGCGCAGTAAATTCCGGCTTGATAGACATTACTTGCGAAGATAATACCGCCATCGTTGTGGTCGAATTAAAAGCTGGGAAAGCTGATAGCCGAGCAATCGGACAGATATTAGGCTATATGGGCGATTTGCAGGAAGAGGAAGGCGGAAAGCCTGTACGCGGAATTCTGGTTGCTCACGATTTTGATAAACGTGCCAAGGCTGCCGCCCGTGTTGTCCCAACGCTGACACTTAAAAAATATTCAATTGAATTCAAGTTCGTGCCGGAAGATTAGAGAATGACCTACCAGTATGTAATTGTTGAGAGCTATAAGCCAAAAAGTACGTCAGGCTTGCATGGAGATGTTCATATTCGCCCAATTGAAGGGCAAGACTTAGATACAAATATGCGTGTGGAATGTTCTAAAGAATTATCAGATACAACTGAACCACTACCGACCTGAAGTCGGTAGGTTCATTGGGGACTGAAGCCCGAT
>CAYZAR010000219.1:0-2703 GCA_964476455.1 uncultured Micavibrio sp. | reverse complement strand
GGCCATCCCCGCGCTCTCCCACAGGAGCATCATATCCCAAAGGGTGTGCGGAAATAAAACTATGCGCTCCTGAGAGTTTAGAGCAACGAAGAATTTCTTCTTCACTAGCATGGGGAACACTCGCCGTCAGATTGTCCCGAATTGTGCCTTGAAAAAGCGTCACATCCTGAGCCACATAAGCAATCTTGCGGCGTAAATCGGCTGGATCAATCTGCAAGTAATCAGTTCCATCAATCAGAATGCTTCCTGATTTTGGCTCATAGAGTTTAAGAAGCAATCTTGCAATAGTGCTTTTGCCTGATCCAATCCGGCCAATAATCCCAACTTTCTCCCCGGGACGAATAGAAAAGCTGACTTCATCCAAAACTTTGCGGTCAGTTTGGGGATAGGAAAAACTGACGCGATCAAAACGAATATCTCCAGATAAATCGGGCCGATACAAAAAGTCTTTTCCCTCTGGCCGCTCTCTGGGGGAAGCCATGATTTTGCTCAGGGTGCGTAGGGAACCAAGCGTCTGATGATAACGACTGAGCAAATTGGCCACTTGAGTAATCGGCGAGAGAGCGCGGCCAGATAAGATAACACACGCAATCAAGGCCCCCATGGACAAAGCCCCATCCCGCACCAGATACATTCCGATGAGAACAATAAAAACGCTTGCCGCTTGTTGAATGAAGGTGGCAACATTGACACTCAAAGCCGAATAATGGCGGGACTTGAGCGAAGAAGAGGCATTTTCAGCCACATGCGCTGCATACCGCGCCCGCACACGCCCATCTGCACTCATGGATTTTATGGTTTCAAGGCCATAGATTGTCTCGACCAGAAGCCCATGTTTGGTTTCTGATGAACGAAGAGCTTTCTCAATATGTTTCTTGAGAGGAACTTGGATCAAAAAAGCCGCCAGAACCGACAAAGCCATAAGAGAGAGGACAGCAAGACCAACACTCCCCCCGAAGACAAAAATCATGACCAGAAATAGAACGGCAAACGGAAGATCAATCAAGGTCACCAAAGTTGCCGAGGTTAAAAACTCGCGCACGGAATCAAACTCGCGCAGCATACTGGCATACGCACCGCTGGAAGATGGACGCGCCATTAACTTCATATCTAGAATTTGGTCAAACAGCCCTCGCGCCAATCGGACATCAATGTTGCGCCCCGCAAAATCAATAAAATAGCCGCGCAGAGTGCGGATGATAAAATCAATAACAAAGACGATCATCGCCCCAATGGCCAGAGCCCATCCGGTTTCAATCGCACTGTTTGGAATGACACGGTCATAAACATTCATGATGTAAACCGGAGAAACCAGCGCAAAAATGTTGATAAGGAATGAAGCCAGTAAAACCTTACGATAAATTTTACGGTTCTCTAAAACCGCTTGCCAAAACCAGTGACGTGCGCCGCCTTCTTCATAGGCCAAGACCGGATCAATAAACGAAGATTTTGGCTTCACAAACAAGGCCTGCCCCGAATAATCGCGGCCCAATTCGGCAAGGGATAAAAATTTCTCACTTCCGGTAGAGGGGTCCCATATCTTGGCGTTTTCCCCCTGAACCTCCAACAAAACGCAAGCTTGTCGATTGGTCAGCAACAAGACAACGGGAAGAACTGGTCCGGCTATCTGTGCAAGAGGACGCCCCTTGATGAAACTTGCCTTAAACCGCACACGGGAAGCAGCCTCAACAAAAAGCTCTGGCGAAAGCCCCTCCTTGGTATAAGGAAGGCCCGCAATCAGAGCGTCAGGAGATTTGGACCGCCCATGAAAAGCCATCAAGAACGACAAGCAAAGCAAAAGGGGATCGCTACGGCCAGTAGAGTTACTTGACATGGCTGGATTGAGTGTTCAAAGCCAGTTTATTTTGCATTTGCCCTACACTTCCCAAGACTGAGTATTCCGCCGCCAAAGCCCGATACTCAGCATTCAACGCCTCCAATCGCGCATTGAGCACCTGATTTTCAGCTTGTAGTAATTGCAAAATACGGACTTTGCCTCCCTCAAACTGGGCATGATATGCACCAAGAAGATCTTCGTTGCTTTTAAGTCTCTGAAGGGAAATTTCTTTCTGCTGGTCCGTTGCCTCAAGATCGGCATAGGCTGTACGGATAGTTGCTTCAATACGACGTAAAAGCTCATCTTTATGAGCTTTGCTTCTTGCGCCATCTTCCTTGGCTTTATCAACCTTTGCAAACTCGGCCCCACCAGTAGACAAAGACCAGTTCAAGCGAACAAGGGCGCGATTATCTTCCACCTCACCACCGATAATATCATCCAAATCCTTGTTATAAGCAGAAAGCTCTCCGGTCACGGTTGGGAAAAGAGCCGAGGTCTGAGCCGAGGCCGTCAGGTTAGCCGCATCTACTTCACGTTCAGCCATTTTAATTTGCGGATGAGCTTTGGTTGCAAAAGAAATAGCCTCATCCACCGAAATGGGAAGATCTGGGCCAACGGAATCAGGCTTGGTCATCGCAGCTTCTGGCATATGGCCCGTTAAACGAGAAAACTCTGCGTCAGCCGAGCGGGCCTGCCCTTGGAAACCAGCGAGCAAACTGCGCAGCTCTAGACCCAAGCTACGCGCTTGTTCCAACTCGGCTTGATCGGCAGCCCCTTCTGTCACCATTTTTTGAATTTTGGATTCATAACCAGACAAGGTCCCGCTGTAACTATTGAGTACAGAAAGACTGTCTCTGGTCCGCAGC
>CAYZAR010000218.1:0-2737 GCA_964476455.1 uncultured Micavibrio sp. | reverse complement strand
CAGTTTGCTGGCTGGAATTCCGATGCCAGTGTCAGTAATTCGCATTCCAGTTTGGTTGGGAGAGTGGAACCATTCAATTTTGACTTCACCTCCTGGCTCGGTGAATTTAACCGCATTGGAGAGTAGGTTAAGTGCCATTTGCATAATGGCGCGCCGATCGCCGACGACAAAGAAATCCTCTTCGTCAGGAATTTCAGAGATTACTTTGACTTGTGCGTCAAGAGCGCGGCCTTCAATCATATGGGCTGCAAGGCGTAGGACTTTGAGAAAATTAAACTCTTCAAGGTCCAGTTGATATTTTCCGGCCTCGATCTTTGACATATCCAAAATATCGCAGATTAAATCTAGGAGATGCTCGCCGCTTTCACGAATCCCGCCAATGTAATCAAGGTATTTTTCGGTTCCGATGGGGCCAAGCATCTGTCGTTGGATCATTTCGGAAAAGCCAATAATGGCATTAAGGGGAGTGCGTAGTTCATGGCTCATGTTGGCAAGAAACTGTGATTTGGCAGCATAGGCACGTTCAGCAGCTTCTTTGGCTTCGCGCAGTTCTCTCTCGTGAAGATTACGTTCGGTAATATCTTGCATAATACCAAACAAGGCCGAAACATCTCCTTCCTCATCAAGTTCGCAGCGGCCCTGTAGCAAAATAAATCGCGATTCTCCGCTGGGCCGGAGAACGCGAAATTCCATTTCATAGTTTCGTTGTTCAATCATGGCTCGTTGAAAAGCTTGAGCCATCCGGCCTCGGTCGCGGCGGTGGAGCATGGAGTTGACGTTATCCAGTGTCGGGTGAAACTTGTCCTTGCTGGTTCCGAAAATCCGATAAATTTCGTCTGAGAAATCAAGAGCGTTTTCACCAACCCTCCAGATCCAGTGTCCCATGTGACCAATGGCCTGCGCTTCTGAGAGTTGTTCTTGCTGGCGTATCAGAGCGGTTTCATGGCTCTTGCTCTCGGTTAAATCTCGCAAAACAGCGTATACTTTATTGCCTACGCGTTTTTGGTGGCATTCAATCGAACGAACAGACTTATTTTTGCCAATCATGCGGCATTCGAAAGCGATTAAGTCTCCATCCTCCCCCTCACCGTTCATCAGGTTCTTAAAAACCGGACGAACATGGCTGCGGTCATCAAGATGAACAAGGTCTAGAAATGTTTCCTGATTTTCATTCTCTGGATCATACCCGAACGTATCGCGGAAGGTTTGATTGGTCTCAAGAATCTTGCCATCCTGATTCATTAAAGCCATGAGGTCGTGGCTGAGGTTAAGAAAAACACTCAGGTCAGACTCGTGTGACAAAGCTGCTGTTTTTTTGGAAGAAGGAGCAGAGGGAAGGGGTTTGCGGGTTTTCCGTTTGCGGGGCAAGTAAAGAGCTTCAAGCTCTGGTAAGGACAAAGAAAGGGGATCATCTCCTTCGCTGACAATTAAGAAGGATCGGCCATCAGGTAAAACAAGCCGATCAAAATGCCAAGAAACTTCTGTGGTAGGACTTTCAGGAAACCGGATGTCGTGACAACCAGAGAGAATCGAGGAAACCCAAGGATCAAGACCATTTCCGCCAAGGCCAGGGCGATCGTGCAGCGCATCTTCTGGATATTTGAATTCAAAAAGCTTGCGAGCTTCTTGTCCAACAAGGGCTTTGGCTTCAATCTTTAGCAAAGAGGTTAGTGTGTCATGGGCAAAGACGACAAGGCCACTTTCAGAAATCACCAAATATGGGGTATGTGCAGAAGATTTTTTCTTCCGGCGAACAGAACGGACTTTCTCTGTCGGAGAAGAACCGACAGGTTTAGAGGTAGAAGCAAGAAATTTTGTTTTTGTTGAGGGCGGCATAAAGGACACTTTGACCGAATCATAATTCCATCTATGTTACATATCCAGAGTAAAAACGGATAGAACTTTGTGAAAAAAAGCCCAAAAGAACCTATTTTTCGCCTAAAACTTCGGCAACTAGTCCCGGGGTGAGGAGCTGGGGAAGGACAATCGGTTCTGGCCGCTTGTTTGATTGAAGGTCACGAGGACCGTAGTAAACGTAAAGAGGAACTCCGTTTCGTCCGTACTTCTCTAGAAAATCGGTAATTTCTGGGTTGCGGTTGGTCCAATCACCAAGCAAATAGCTAACATGGCGGTCTTTGAGGAGGGTTTGTGTGGAGTCTGTTGCCAAGGCGACACGCTCGTTGACCTTGCAAGTTAGACACCATGCGGCGGTCATATTGATAAAAATTGGGTTATTACCAGCAAGAGCTTTTTCAAGGGCGGATGCGGTGAAAGGAATGTGGTTTCCAAAGTGTTCTTGGTTGGGGGTTTCCAAATTAGCTTCAGGCGGCATAACGGCACTGCTCATTGCCGCAATGAAAATGGCAAGAAAGAAAAGCAGAATTGCAAGGCCTTTGACCAAAGGCCGCCATATCTTCTTGTGCGGTATTTGGTGTCCGATCCAGAGAGAAAGTGCAATAAGGATCAATCCACCTTGAGCTAACAGAACGCCGTAAGACCCAGGGGTTTGCTGGTTATAGACCCATACTAACCAAGCAACCGAGGCATAAAGAGGGAAGGCCAAAAACTGTCGGAAGGTTTCCATCCACGCTCCGGGCCGCGGCAGCGCGGCCTGCGGTGTCGCGCCACGTTCGTGGGTTGCCGCGGGAGTGCCCCGGGCCTCGCGTTGTTGCCGCGCGCCAGCCCGGTGGACCTCGCCGCCCACTATCGATCCGCGGATGCTTTCATCCTTCTCCGC
>CAYZAR010000217.1:0-2774 GCA_964476455.1 uncultured Micavibrio sp. | reverse complement strand
TTAAGTGATTGTAATCATACTCTTTAAAAGATTGTCCTTGACCGGATGTGTTGCCTAAAGTCTGTAGTGTTAGGTAAACAAAGCGATAAGCTAGCATCCCATCCCCCAAAAACGCACCGGAAAGACCAAAGGAACTTGGAGAGGGTGGAACGTTGGCCCATTGGACAACGCGGTGCGATGTGAAAAACCAAAGAGAGACATTAGCAGCAACAGCAATAAACAGACACAAATACAATTGGACGTGGGCAACTTTGGACATTCCCGCTCCAATCAGAACTGTCGCCGAGACAGATCGGTCAATGTTGCAACCAGCACAAGAAACAGAAACGCCACTCCCTGCGCCCCCACCAACAGCCAATCTGAACCACTTGTCCCACCGTAGATCAACCAAGACGTTTGGGTCATGAGGTCAAACCGCGGGATAATCATTGAAGTGATTTCAAAAACACCTGAAAGAATCTTTCGACCAGGAAGATCTGCCCCCCCGAAGTGAACAATTGCCAACAACTGGCCCATCATCCGTGAGAGAATGTAAAACCCCATTGTCGCCAATCCTGCCGAAACCGGACTCGACAAAACCATCGCAAAAAAGAAAGCTGTATTGGCTACGATGACGTATTCAACAGAAACCCCTATGGCCCAAAGGAAAATACCGCTAGTCTCTTTGGAGTAGAAAGCAAGCCCCCCCACCAACAGGAAGAGGAAAGCTCCCGCCACAAGAGCCATCAACGAAAAAGCCAGAGAAAAAGAAAGAACAAAGGAAGAGCGTGAAATAGGCCGTGTCAACAAAAACTCAACATCCCGCGCATCAAAAGATCGCCGGATAAAAAAGACAACAAAAAGCAAAAGGCCAAACAAGGTCAGAAGCCGAAGGCTTCCCGCCATAAAAACAATTGCAAACTGAGTCTTTTCAATAATCGCAGAGTTGGCCGTAAAGAGAGAAAGACATACTGCCAAAAGAGAAATGGCAATTACCCCCCAAACAACCCTATCACGCACAGCAGCAGTGAGAACGTATCGAACCAAGCTGAGCGATAACACACGAGAAGACACGGCAGCTTACTACAATTTGCCCGGGCGGCGATCCTGACCAAACACACGATAAATGTCTTTATCTGTTTGATGGACACTTTCACCCGCATCGTTCAAAATGGTTGCTTTCAAGAAAATGACCAACTCGGTCTTGGAAACTTTATCGCCTTGATTGCGGAACAAATTGCCAATGACGGGAGCTTCACCAAGAACCGGAAGAGCCTCACTCGAGGAACTAGAAGAGTCTTGCAACAACCCCCCCATCACAATCATTTGCCCAGACCCCATTTTCACCACAGAGTCAACTTCTTGAACATTCACCACAGGTATTTGGGAAGTAATACCACTCCCAGCAGCACCAAGAGTCGCTGCAATATAGGCAACGGCAGGATCATCAACGTATTCCGTAATCTTCGTGACCGTTGGCCGAACTTGCAGAGATATACTGTTTTTTGCTAAGTCAATCGACGGCATAACATTAATCAAAACCCCCTCAGGTACGGTATGAGCTGTACTATCGATATTCACATCGGTACTTGGAGGACTCCCCGTTGTTGTCGATGTAACATCGACTTCAAAATAAACCTTATTTTCAGCAACATTCAAGGCCGCAGATTGGTTATTCAGAACAGTCAGCCGCGGACTCGCCAAAGCCTGAACAGTTCCGAATCGCGAAAGCGCGTCGACAAACGTAGACAGATCAGTTCCAACAAAACCAACAGACATTATAGACGTTGTGGTTGGTGACATAGCAGGCTTAGGGACGCTCAAAGAAAATTGAAAATCTCCCAAGTGATCAAGGAAGTTCCAGTCAATCCCAGCCGCATATTCATCGGTCAAACGAACCTCAAGAACCTTGGCCTCAATCAAAACTTGAGAGCTCGTGGAGCGACGCAACTCATCAAAATATTCGGCAACTTTTTTGTGAAGCCTTTCATTCGCGTACACCGAAACAATACCGGCCTGTTTATTGATAGAGTACGTTGGCGTAAACTCAACGGCGTTACGATTCGCAGACTGGCCACCAGAAGAAGCCGCAGTAGGAAGAGATTCAACCTTAAGAACTGTCTGCGTCGGAGCCGGAGCTGCCTTTTCACCCACAGCATGAGCATCAGGAGCAGGAGCAGAAGAAGGAGCGGCCGCTGTCGAACTCGCAGCAGCAGCAGCGGCTGGGTCACTTGGCGGCACAGCAGGAACCCCCGCAGGAGGGGCAGAAGGAGCCGCCGCAGATGGAGGCGCAGCAGGAATTGACATAGGAGAAGAAACGTTTGATCCAGCCTGAGGTGGCACTGTCGCCGTTGCGGACCCTTCTTTAAGAGCCGATTCATCAATAGGAGGAACAGGAGGAGAAACAGGATTGCTCGCCGTTAAGGAAATGGCTGGATCCTCTTCGGTTTTCAGGTAGCTGCCGGCGGCGTTCGACGACAAAATCTGCTTCAGGTTGATATCAAGTTCAGCCCAAAAATCAGCATCCGAGGAACTTTCGACCTTGAAGCTAGACCCGCCACCCGGACCACCACCTTCTCCACCAGTCGACAGAGCCACACTATTATCCAAGGCACTTTTACTTTTACGAATCATCCCCAAATAGTCAATTTTGTAGTTCTGGGAATAAGGGGTATCCAACTCAATACGAAGCGTATCCCCGTCAAGCTTGTACCGCAAACCCGCGATTTCACAGATTCTATCAATCACAACATCGAAAGGCCGATTTCGCGCCGTGAAAATGATCGACCCAGCAA
>CAYZAR010000216.1:0-2788 GCA_964476455.1 uncultured Micavibrio sp. | reverse complement strand
CGGGATGCTTTGAATAACGGGAACCCCGCTCGTTCGGTTTCTGTGCCGGATGATATGCGCAAAGTGTTCAAGGAATTATTCTTGATGACGTCTAAGCCGATGCTTTATGTTTGTAACGTGCTCGAAGGGGACGCCGAAAAGGGCAACGCGCTGACCGAAAAAGTTTTCAAAATGGCCGCAGACAAAAAATATCAAGCGGTGGTTATTTGCGCAGAAATTGAATCGCAAATCGCTCAACTGGGTTCGGAAGAAGAAAAGAAAGAGTTTCTCGAGTCTTTGGGTCTTGAAGAACCCGGGCTGAACAAGGTTATTCGTGCAGGGTACGATTTGCTTGGTCTTCAGACTTATTTTACAGTGGGCCCAAAGGAAGCGCGGGCGTGGACGGTGCGCAAGGGAGCAAAAGCTCCAGAGGCCGCAGGGGTCATTCACACCGATTTTGAGCGCGGCTTCATCAAAGCAGAAGTGATCTCTTATCAGGATTACGTGACCTTCAAAGGCGAGCAGGCGTGCAAGGAAGCCGGAAAAGCAAGACAAGAAGGGAAAGAATACCTCGTCCTTGATGGCGACGTCATGCTGTTTAAGTTTAATGTGTAATTAGGGAATTTTTGGAGAGTAACGATATGAGATCATGGTCGATTCAGGATAAAAAATTCCAAAATCGACCAAATTTGAAACTCCGGACAAAAGGAAAGCTACATGACGTCGATATATTTTTTCCCGTGGCTGGATGCACCAAAGACCATGGATTTCGGATCGGTGCTGCTGGAGCCTTATGAGCGTGGACAGCTTCCCGGAGATCAGAAAAATATCACGCAATCTGAGATCGACGAGGTAATGAACTTTTATAAAACCA
This sequence comes from uncultured Micavibrio sp., assembly GCA_964476455.1. GTDB lineage: Bacteria > Pseudomonadota > Alphaproteobacteria > Micavibrionales > Micavibrionaceae > UBA1573. The sequence continues at coordinate 1,935 of CAYZAR010000216.1, read as the reverse complement.
GCCCGACCGAAAGCGTCCAGAACTGCTTTTTAATCCGTCTGCCAGACCATCAAATCGGTGAAGACCTGAGCGATGATGAGAAAAGTTATTTGCGGGTTTTCGGGGAGCTCCTATGCTTTTCTCACATCGCAGAGCGCACTTATTTTGGCTGGGATCCTCATTACTGCTGTAAGGAGGATTTTTCTGTACACGGGCATGGATGGCCCTCGGAACGCTTTGACGGACATATCGTCATACACACGCGGCGGCGCGATGGTGTCAGTTATAATATGACGGATGCTGAATACGGTGCATATCACCGTCCTCATAACGCCAACAAAAGCAGTAATCTTCAGGAAAATTCGCCATTATTGCAGCCGCTATTGCAGGCTTTCCAAAACATGAATGACGATCAATGGGGTGATATTTACGAATGCGTCATCAATTATAATTTGGCCAATACCGATAACGCCCTGATTGCGCCTGAGGCGGAGATGGTGCTTCTGCATTCTGCTTTTGATGCGATTTTCAGGAAGGTTGAGGACAACCCTAAAGACCGCGCTAAGGTCTTTCATGATTATGTGGGTTGTCCACTGAAAACTATCACAGACCTGCAAGATGATAGTTGTCTTGCCACTCCGATAACCAAGCGCGACAATGGCAAAAACCTCTCCCTTATCGAACACTGGATCAGGGATTTTAAGCTGACACGGGGGCATTGCGCTCATGGTGGCACAACAAGAAATTATCCCGGCATTTGGTCTCAGAAAAATCATCTGGTTTTGGGGTCATTCATTCTTCCCCTTTTGGTAAAGAAACGCATGAAAAGTGCTGGATTCTATAGGTGGTCGCATACAGATCAGGCCAACCTTGCAGCCTTTGAACGGCTTGTGCAGTACGATCATTTCAGTGACAAATGGTGCGGCGACATAAGGCGTAGAAGCGAACATCCGTGGAATCGCGTACAGAAGGCTGCTCAAGATGAAGCCAGTCACAGAGAAATAGACGATATTATACGTCAGGCGATGGCTGAGGCTGGCGATGCGGTGGCTTAATTGGCATCTTGCTTTTTCTGATTTCCCTCAACAGCTTTTCCATGCCCTGACAATTCGCTTCTCATCATAGCCACAAGTTTCTGAATTTCCTGCTGTAGATCGTCAAAAGCATTCTGGGCCGGTTCTTTGAATTTCGCCGCCGGGTCTGGAGCCTGAATTATCTCGAACGTGCTTTCCCCGACCCGCATACGGTGGGGAGAAGCCTGCTCATATAGAGATGACCAGTCCGATAACATCGCCGCCACTTGGTCATATTGAGCAACAATGTTTTCGGGAGCCATGAGGTGGATTTTTGCGTTTAGCCGCGCAAAATCATCTCCCAGCGTAAAACCCTGCCTTCTGGTGACTTGCCGGATTGTCTGCTCGAAAAGGGCAAAGGCTTCGGTATAAAGCTCCCTGACCTCATTCCTGTGCTCTTTGGCCAAGGAAAGCGTCCAGCCCCGTTTGTCCTGCATGGTCTTGAGTTTCCAGCCGAGCGCCGCTGATAACAGCGCAAACCCTCCGGCGATAAGGGCAGTGATGATATTAATTTCCACCTAAAACCTCTTTAAATATGAATGAAATCAGTATCTTTGTTTTTATAGAAGGATCATGTAAGGTTCAATCTGAACTGCTTTTTGTAGAATGCCAGCGCATACAAAACCGTGTATAAAACCGGATACAAAATGGGGTGCGCTGAAATTTTCTCTATATATAACAGTTTCTTACAGAAAAATTCACGGTTTAACGTCTAATAGACATCTTGCAGAACCCTAACTCTGGCGGACATCTGCATCGTCAAAACCATGCTCGGAACGCATGTACGTCCTTGTACACTTGCCTTCCTGCGCGTGGTTTTTCCTTGCATCTGCCGCGCCAGAGCGGGTTCTGTAAGAGGTCTAATGGAATAATTATCTCTGTA
>CAYZAR010000215.1:0-2790 GCA_964476455.1 uncultured Micavibrio sp. | reverse complement strand
CCCGAAGACCCCATAACCTCGACATGAGATAAATCTTCTTGAAGCTCTTCCATTTTTTTCTGAACGGTTTGGGCTTTCGCCATCATTTGCTGCATATTAAACATGATCTATTCACCTAAATTTTTTTGATTGAAAGAATTTCTGCATCGGGGAAGACTGCGAGGATACGGGCAATCACGGGGTCCTCTTTTATAGCGGCCAGTTCAGACTGGTGCAGGGCTTTTTGCTGCGCGGCCAGTGTCGGTTCTCCGGAGCGGCCAGTTATACTGACCATCCAGCGTGCCCCTGTCAAATCCCCAAGGCGTTTGGCTAAATCTTGCGCCAGTTTCGGGGGAGACTGCGGGGCCGGTTTGAACTCGATTCGCCCGGGCTCCAGATGCACCAACTCGACATAGTGAACAACCTGCGAGGCGAGAACGAGAGATCCGTTTTGTTCCAAGAGTCCAACAATCTCGCTTAAGGTTGATAGGTTGCCATTTGCCACAGGCGCAGTCAAAAGAGAGGCCGATGTTTGCGGCAAAGCCTGCACGCTGCTTCCCCCTCCCCCGCTTGCCCGTAAGGAGGAAGAAGAAAACGATGAGGGGTTTCCGTGGCCGCCTTTGTTGCCTCCACCCGATAAGTTTCCAGCTCCTCCGCTGTCTTTTACCTGTTTGACGAGAGCTGCTGGGTCCGGAAGATCGGCCGCAAAGCAAAGCCGGATTAAAACCATCTCTGCGGCGGCCTGAGCATTCGGGGCGTACTGAACCTCTGACAAGCCTTTGAGGAGGATTTGCCACACGCGGCCCAGTGCCGGAATTCCTGTTTTCTGAGCTATTGTTACAGCGCGGTTTCTTTCGGAGGCCGCCATGTTTGGTTCCACAGTTGCCGGAGAAGAGGAAGCCGCCTGAAACTTGGCAAGCAAATGGGTGAGATCAAGAAGGTCCTGAAGAATTTTTTGAGCGTCAACTCCGGCTTTGTATAAATCGGCCATGGTTGTCATCGCTGTGTTTATCTGTCCTGAAAGAATGGTTTCCATGAGATCAAGAAGACGCGAACGGTCTGCGAGTCCCAACATTCCCGTGACTTGCTCTGTTGTAACACCATCAGAACTCAAAGCCATCGCTTGGTCGAGAATGCTCAAACCATCTCTGACTGATCCGTCTGCGGCGCGGGCGATCATGGCTATTGCTTCGTCTTCGATGGGAACCTGTTCTTGTGCGCAGACCCAGCGGAAATGTTTTTCGAGTGTTTCTACATCGACGCGGCGCAGGTCAAACCTTTGACAGCGTGAAAGAACCGTCACCGGAACCTTTTGTATCTCCGTTGTCGCAAAAATAAACTTCACATGAGGGGGAGGTTCTTCCAAGGTTTTCAGCAGCGCGTTAAAAGCGTTCTTGGAGAGCATATGCACTTCATCAATGATATAAATTTTATATCGTGCGGATGTTGGGCCATATCGAACGGCCTCAAGAATCTCACGAATATCATCAACACCAGTGCGCGAGGCAGCGTCCATTTCCATCACGTCCGGGTGACGGTCTTCGGCGATAGCCCTACAAATTTTACAATCATCCGTAGGGCCACTTGTGGGGCCAGCCGTTCCGTCTGCACCGGTATAATTCAATGCTTTGGCAATGATCCGCGCTGTGGTTGTTTTCCCCACTCCCCGCACGCCAGTTAAGATAAAAGCATGGGCATTCCGCCCCGACTGAATCGCGTTGGTCAAGGTGCGAACCAAAGCATCCTGACCGATCAACTGGTCAAAATTTTGCGGGCGATATTTACGGGCCAGAACCCGATAAGGTGTCTTGTTCGGAATGTCTATCATGGCCCTACTTTAGACAGAAGAAGGGAGCCCCGCAATTCCTGAGTCACCTCTACTGACAGGAATTTTTACTCAAGGGTGGCGCGGAAAATTCCGTATTTTGCAATCAAAAAGTTAAGAGGAGCTGTTATTACAGCCGCAAGAAACAAAGCTAGAAACGGAAAAAAAGCCAGAAAGCCGGAAAAATGTATGGCTAGGGAGTAAACGATCCAGTTCAGGATGACTCCAGCCAGATTTCCGTAGGCATAGCGCGTGAGAGATTGGTGGATAGGAAGAGTTGTCTCTTCAAAGATGTAAAACCGCTTTACGGCCCACAGCGCAAGAAAAGTTATAAGAAAGGCCGGAAGACGTGCCAAGAAAGGACCCACTTCCCACCAATGGCGGAAAAGAAAAAGCAAGGCCATTTCAAGAATCAGTCCGATTGTTCCCGCGAAGGCAAATTTTTCGATCTGGGTTTCCGGCTTGTGAAGAAAAAAAGAGAGAAATTTCACGGCAAAAGACCAAGGGAAAAGGGTGGAAGACTGGACACGACCCGGGACAAATTCGGTGCGGCTGCTGCCTCTCGGCCCTGACCGGATTAGCGACAATCCCGCCCGCGCCAGCCTTCCGAGGAGTGATGTAGCACAATTTCACGGGTTTTCAAGAAAATGTTTTGGCAAAGGGACCTGAAGTCTTGCAAAAAGAGGGAAAACCCATTAACAATTTCGGGCCGATCGGGTAAAAAAGCTTGGCGAGCCGTTGTAGCTCAGGGGTAGAGCAACGCATTCGTAATGCGTGGGTCGGGGGTTCAAATCCCTTCAACGGCACCATATTTTCCAAGGCTTTCAGAGGATTTCTGTTTTTACCGACCTGTCTGGGGTTACAGTCGGCACCATTTGTCCCTCTTCCTACAACCATAGATTAGCTGTTTAGTCCCCCATTGTGATGGATGGGGTTAATTCTGAACTTTTCTGGCTCAGTTGTCCAGACTTTGCAGATGTATTCAT
>CAYZAR010000214.1:0-2796 GCA_964476455.1 uncultured Micavibrio sp. | reverse complement strand
ATCCTTGATCCCTGACAATGGCGGCAAGCGTATTGGCGCGATCCGGCAACCCCTTCCATTCAACATTCAGGCGGCGCGTGGAAAAATTAAGGCGAACATAGGAAACATCCGGCTCTTTCGATAAGGCGGATTCAATTTTCTGAATACAAGCCGCACAATGAACTCCATCCACCATATAGGTCACGGCCTTAATACCCTCAGCCCGTTCCTCGACAAACGCAGCAAAGTCAGGCTCTCCGGTTTTGTTTTCGGCAAGTGCCATATCCATTTTGCTCATATCCTGTAGGGCGGTTGCTCCTCAATGAGGCAGATTATCATAGAGAGAGGATTATTTTAGGACAAGAGCTTCGCTTTTCTCAAAAAATTGGCCGTTGTGAGTTGCCACGAGGTGGACAGTCCAAGCTCCCCGCAAAGGCGGATGCAAGAGCACTTGATAAACACCAGCCTCTCTCTTCTTCGTCTGTTCAGCAAGATGAATCTCATAATCGTAGCCAGACTTGACCGGACGAACCATTCTTCCCTTAACTTGCGCTTTTTGTATAGGGTTTCCAGACCGATCCACCAAACGAACAGAAAGAAGGTCTTCACTGGTAAGCTCGACCGAAAAACTCCACCCAAGCTCCTTCATAGCTTCCGCCTTGGCAAGAGTCTGGTTAAAAACCAACCCTTTTTCATAAGCTTGTTCCGTGACAAGGCCTGTATGAGAATGAATGGCAAGGTAAACAAAAACCGCATTCACCGCACCAACCACCAAAAAAGCCAAAACAAACATCCACGGAACCCAGCGATTGGCCCACAAATCAGCTTGTTCTTCTGCAGAAAGGGCGGATTTTTCCATATGTTACTTTCCCTCACCGCTAATGAAGAGACTCTCTACATCATCTTCATATTCTGCTGCATTGTCTTTAACCCGAAAAACAATTTCCTTATTCTCATCACTTTGTTTGGTTGCAGAAATAAAAACCCGAAAATGCCCCACGCTGTCCGGTTTCACTTTCAAATTTTCGGCCGTTGATCCATCCACACTTTGCACATGAATCTGCGCCCCCTCTATCCCCTCAACCGACAAATGAAAACTTTTATCTTCATGGGTTTTATTAAGCACTTTGAGTTCATACCCATTGCGCACTTTGCCATCAGAGAGAACCACAAACAAAGGGTTTCGGTCATGAATCGCATGAAGTTCGAGCGGAGATCGCAATAACAGACTCACCAACATCGTCAGCCCAACCACCGCCAAAATAAGGCTGTACGCGACTGTACGCGGACGGAGCATGTGAATTTCAGGATCGTGGCCCTGCAAGCGAAGTTCAAAGTTATGCTCCGTATCATAACGAATAAGACCACGTGGCAACTCCAACTTATCCATAACAGAGTTGCAAGCATCTACGCAAAGACCGCAAGCGATGCACTCAAGCTGAAGACCGTTGCGAATATCAATCCCCGTTGGACAAACCTGTACGCATTGTGAACAATCGACACAATGGCCCTTACCTTCCCAGCTTGTCCCAGCTTTATGTTTTCCTCGTGGCTCGCCCCGATATGGCTCGTACCCGATAATTAAGGTGTCTTTGTCAAACATCGCAGATTGAAAACGTGCGTACGGACACATATACGTACAAACCTGCTCGCGCGCAAATCCAGCCATAATATAGGTACTAGCCGTCAAACCCGCTACAAACCCCAAAACTGTGGTTGAAACATTGCCCTCGAAAATATCTTTCCAAAGAGTCGGGGCATCATTAAAGTAAAAAACAAAAGCACCGGCCGTTAAAACGGCAACCACAATCCATAAAATATGCGTAAGTGATTTTTTCCATATTTTTTCAAACGAGAGGGGGGATTCATCAAGCTTCATACGCGCATTGCGATCTCCCTGAATAAGACGTTCTATTTTGTAGTAAATATCAGTCCACACCGTTTGAAAGCAAAAATAGCCACACCAAACGCGCCCCAGCAAGGAAGTGACAAAAAATAAAGTTACTGCTGCAAAGATAAGGATACCCGCAATATAGTACACTTCCTGCGGCCAAATTTCGATCATGAAGAAATAAGCACGGCGATTTGGCAAATCTATCAAAATAGCCTGATCAGGAACTTGTGGCCCCCGATCCCAGCGCAAGAATGGCGCGAAATAATAAAGGCCAAGACAAATGGCCATAAAAAACCATTTCAGCCGCCGATACCGCCCGACCACATCACGCGGATAGACTTTTTTTTGAGCCTCAAAGAGCTGAATATCTGGCTCTGTATCCCTTGCTTCACTATTGGGCTGAGTCATTTGCTGGTGCTTTTGGTTCTTCCGCAGAAGGTGCTGCTGTAGCATCTTGAGGAGGAGTCGTTGCCACCGCCGAAGCAAGCGGCTCACCACCTCCTAGGCCGTGCACATAAACCGCCACTTGACGAAGAGCACTCTCAGTTAACTTCCCTTTCCAGAAAGGCATCACACCCGCCCGTGCGTTAAACACGGTCTCGTGGACAGATTCCCGATCCCCACCATAAAGCCAGATGGCATCGGTCAAGTTCGGGGCTCCAAAATCACGCCCCCCTTTCCCCGTATCCCCATGACATGATGCGCAATTTTCAGCAAAGATCGTGGCTCCCGCCGCATCGGCCTTGGCTCCTTCCGAGGAAGAAAAAGAAAGCACATAATCAACAACTTGGTTAACCTGCTCGCCCGTAAGAACCCCGTCTTTGCCGAAAGAAGGCATTTGCGAAGTCCTCGCCTCGTCATGGCCTGAACGAATCCCGTATTGGATGGTTTGGTAAATATCCTCAACCGTGCCTCCCCACAAC
>CAYZAR010000213.1:0-2836 GCA_964476455.1 uncultured Micavibrio sp. | reverse complement strand
GACCAAGGCTGCATCTCTCAACAGGATTTCGTTGTGAAAATGTCCGCGTTGCAACGTTTCAACCAAGATGTGGCGAAGCTGTTCGCCGACGCGAAGCTGCCTTTGTGATTGTCCAACCAATGTTTTCTGCGTCATAGGCTTATTCCAACGTACGGGCTTCTTCTTTTACGTCGAAGCATTCAATAATGTCGCCTTCTTGGATTCCATCATAGTTTTCAAAGGCCATCCCGCATTCCATCCCTTCTTTGACTTCTCTGACTTCATCTTTGAAGCGTTTAAGGGTTTTGAGTGTTCCTTCGTGGATGACAACATCATCACGCAGCAAGCGTACTTTCGAGCCCCGTTTGACAACGCCGGTTGTCACCATACAGCCCCCGATTTTTCCAACTTTGGTAATGTTGAAAACTTGACGGATCTGGGCTTGTCCCAAGTATTCTTCGCGGGTGACAGGAGAAAGCAACCCGCTCAGAAGAGCTTTCACGTCATCCATGATGTTGTAAATAATATTGTAGTACCGAATGTCAACGCGATCTCGTTTGGCCATATCTCTGGCTTGGGCATTGGCTCTAACATTAAAGCCAATCAACATGGCGTTCGAAGCTCGCGCTAAGGTCACATCGGATTCAGTAATAGCCCCAACACCAGAATGTAGGACACGCACCGACACTTCCTTGTTGTCTTCCACGATCTTGCCAAGAGTTCCGGCAATGGCTTCAACCGATCCGTGAACATCTGCTTTGACAATGATGGCCAGTTCTTTCTTGCCTTCGCGAGAGAGCGCAAGCAATTGCTCAAAGCTGGTTCCTGTGACCACAGCGGCTTCTTTGGCTTTTTTCTTGTTGTGACGATAAGAAGTAATCTCACGGGCTTTTGCCTCTGATTCAACAATAGCCAATTGATCCCCTGCGTCTGGTGTTCCAGTCAAACCGAGAACTTCAACGGGTTGCCCGGGCATAGCTTCTTTGATTTGTTGACCCTTATCATTGAGCATCGCCCGAACGCGGCCCCATTCTGAGCCAACTACAAAAATATCACCGATATGCAGCGTCCCTCTTTGGATCAGAACTGTAGCCACAGACCCACGACCTTGTTCCAATTTGGATTCAACCACAACGCCTTGCGCTTCCCGATTTGGGTTGGCCCGCAAATTGAGCATTTCTGCTTGTAGCATAATCGCTTCTTCAAGTTTTTCGAGATTTATGCGTTTCTTGGCCGAGAGTTCAACGGTGAGGACTTCGCCGCCCATGTCTTCGACTTGAATATCATGCATCAAAAGGTCTTGCTTAACTTTTTGTGGGTTGGCATCCGGCAAATCAATCTTGTTGATGGCCACAATCATCGGGACTTTTGCTGCTTTGGCGTGGGCTATGGCCTCAATAGTTTGCGGCATGATGGAATCATTGGCAGCGACTACCAGAACAACAATGTCGGTTACATTCGCACCGCGTGCCCGCATTTCAGAGAAAGCTGCGTGTCCGGGTGTATCAAGGAAGGTGATTTTGTTTCCTGATTTAAGGGTCACTTGGTAAGCCCCAATGTGTTGAGTAATGCCCCCAGCTTCTCCGGAAACAACATCAGTTTCGCGCATGGCATCCAGCAAGGATGTTTTCCCGTGGTCAACGTGACCCATAATGGTAACCACCGGAGCGCGCGCAATCAAATCCGCTTCAAGATCTTCTGTTCCTTCAATCCCGACTTCAACATCGGCATCGGTCACCCGTTTGATTTTGTGGCCAAATTCAAGAATAACCAACTCAGCGGTATCCGCATCAATGGTCTGGTTGATTGTTGCCATGACACCCATTTTCATCAAACACTTGATAACATCACCGCCACGTTCTGCCATCCGGTTGGCCAATTCCTGAACTGTGATGGTTTCGGGAACGGTGACTTCACGATGGATCTTTGCGGCTTCGACCTGATTTCCTTGACTTGCGCGGGCTTTTTGACGGGCGCGTTTGAGAACGGCCATAGAACGGCCAGCCTCTGCTCGTTCATATTGCTCGTTGAGAACCTGATTAACGGTTAAGCGGCGCATCCGTCCCGAAGTAGAATTGCTATCATCCGGCTCTGCCGCCGTACGCGTCCGCATCGGAGATTTTTTCATCCGATCGCGGAAGCCACCGGAACTAGAATCGTCATCGTTCGTCCGTAAGTGAGGAGCAGAAGTTGTTGTTGCCGAAGGAGCTGAAGAAGAAGTTTCGGCTTGTTGACGCTGCTTGTCTTGAATCGCTCGCAAACGAGCAGATTCTTCGGCTTTCACACGATCTTCTTCTTTAATGCGTTCAAGCTCTTCGACTTCGCGGCGACGAAGTTCTTCGGCATCAATTTTCCCCGGGCGACGACCGGTTTTTTCTGCCTCTTCCCTCAGTTTTGCCTCTTCGGCTTCGAGAGCGCGACGCTTAGCTTCTTCTTCGCGGCGCCGATCTTCGTCCTCCTTGGCCTTTTGTAAGGCCCGAAGCCGTACTTCCCGCTCGTCACTGGTTAAATGCGCGTCAGGATGGCCAGCATCTGTTCCATCGGGATTTTGTCCAGTCAGGGGGATTGCACCACGTTTTTTGCGGACTTCAATCTGAACGCCGCGACTTTGACCACGCGCCAAAGTTTGCGTGATTTGTTGTTGGCCAGGGCCTACCCCTTTGAGACTTAGTGTCCCTTTGTTTCCGCCTAGGCTTAGTGTTTTTTTATCTTGGTCGCTCATCGCTTTAGATCCGATCTCATTGCATTCAGTTTTTGGACAGTATTCAGTAGTGTGCGTGATATGCCGCCTTGCATTAAGGCAATATGTACGACATTTGCTTCGCTAATTGCTTCAGAAAGTTGAGCAATCGTCCAC
>CAYZAR010000212.1:0-2847 GCA_964476455.1 uncultured Micavibrio sp. | reverse complement strand
CTCAGAAATTTAGCTCCACCTTGAGAGAATCCGTTGAGAAGAAACTCTCCGGTATCTTTCCCCCCTCCCCAACGATACGCCACATCTCTTTCGTTGAAAATTTCTCCGCTATACACAAGGTGAGTGGTTCCATCTTCAGAGCGAACAACCCCTCCCCCTTGTGTTGTCCCCATTGAGAACAAACCATTCTGATCCGTGACAGCTTGAGGAGAGCCGGAAGAAGAAACAGCCAGTGCCATTTCGGCCGTTGCTTTTTCTGCCTCTCTAGTGTTCTTACGATAAGGAAAATGAACTGTTCCGAATATATTAGCCATTTTTTGCCTCACTTTCATGTTGGAAGATATGGCAAAATTGCTAACAGGTTTTTTGAGTCATGTCAAATAATCATGCCTGATAACAGGAAACAACATACCTAAAACCCCTGCCACGCAAACGTAGTTGTGGCTTTTCAAGGAAAATATTCCTATATTATAACGAATTTGTCAAGCTTTTTCAAAGCGGGAAGACGACATAAAGCTTTCAAGAGCCCTGCGCGTTTCTTCCGAGATATGCAGTCCCAACTTCGAGCGCCTCCAGAGAATATCTTCTGGAGTCTGAGCCCATTCTTCCTCAATCAGATAGCGAACTTCTGACTCGAAGAGACCATCCCCCAAATCCTTGCCCCTTGGTTTTGCAAGAATACGGTCCATGATTGTCCCATAGGATCCAGCCAAACGCAGCAATACATCAGGCGGAACATTTGGCCATTTCACGGCTTGCCCATTCAGGAACGCTGTAAAATCAAGCCCACCAAAATCTCCACCACACAAGGGAACCTTGTCTGTCCACGGACCTTCCGAGGGAAACCCTTCCTCATCCAAAAGATCGCAAACTTGTTCGGATAATTTGCGGTAGGTTGTGAGCTTTCCACCAAAAACTGAAAGAATATAAGACCCATCTTTTCTTTGTGGGTAGAGATGGTAATCCCGTGTAACACTGCGAGCATTTTTCCGACCATCATCAAATAGAGCGCGAACACCACTATACGACCATATAATTTGGTCCGTAGTCACTGCGGACAGAAAATAACGATTTACCGCAGCACAGAGGTAATCCTGTTCAGCCGTTGTAACACAAGCCCCCCGTGCATCACCGGTAAACTCGGTATCGGTGGTTCCGATCAAGGTAAAGCGGCCTTGATAAGGAATGGCGAACACAACTCGCCGATCTGGTTGTTGCAAAATATAAGCATGATCTCCCTCAAAAAGGGAAGGGACAACAATATGGCTCCCCTGCACCAAGCGAAGACGGGGAGTCTGATTTAGAACAGAAAGATTGGAGTGATCCAAAACATCTCGCACATAAGGCCCTGCGGCATTCACCACATATTTTGCACGAACTTCTCCGCTCTCGCCGCTCAGCAAGTCCTTGAGGTGGACCACCCATGCCCCGCAATCAGGAATAATTTTTTCACACATCGTACGGGTGAGAATAACCGCGCCCCGCTGTGCGGCATCAACCGCGTTCAGGACGACCAAACGCGCATCATCAACCCGACAATCCGAGTAGGAAAACCCACGTTTCAGTTCAGGACGAAGAAACCTTCCCAAATTCCCTTCGCGCAAATTTTCCATGCGCGAGCTGGAAAGATTTTTTTCAGCTCCTAAATGATCGTAAAGAAATAACCCTGCCCGCACCATCCATGCTGGACGAACACTGTTCTGATGAGGCAAAACAAACCGCAAAGGATGGACAAGGTGGGGAGCCATCTGGCAGAGAACCTCCCTCTCCCGCAAGGATTCGCGCACAAGGCGGAAAGCAAATTGTTCGAGGTAACGCAAACCACCGTGAATAAGTTTGGTGCTAGCGGACGATGTAACCGACGCAAGGTCTCCCTGCTCAACCAAGAGAACCTTATAACCACGCCCAGCAGCATCGCGGGTAATCCCGCCCCCGTTTATTCCTCCGCCGATGACGCATAAATCATACATAATGCGAATGGTACACCATTCACAACAAGGCTCAAGAGGCCTTAGGCTACTTATTTCTCAACATACTTCGTTTTGATAACCCGCAGCTTAGTTTCCAATTGCGCCGGAGAGAAAGGTTTCCGAATATAAGCCGTAACGCCCGAGGTCTTTGCCTCTGCCACGGAATCAATGTCACTCCGTCCAGTAATCATCAGAAACGGCATTTCTGGACTGACAGAGCGCATTTGGCGCAAGAACTCCACCCCCGAAAGTTTGGGCATATTCCAGTCGCAGATGACCACATCAACCATATCAAGGGCAGCATCGGAAAAACTCAACGCCTCCTTCCCATCAGAAGCCTCAAAGGTCTGGGTTATCCCCATTTCCATCAGCATTCCTTTAATCATTGACCGCATCTCTTGTTGATCGTCCACAATTAAAATTCTTAGTTTTTCTAACTCGTCTCCCTTAGCCATTTTCTTTTTCCTTTGCTAAAAAATACATGATTATTGCCAGTGAGCAGCTAATTTCTTGCCGCTTCCCTTACCCATAGAAATAGACTCCAATACCTGTCGCAAATTTTCGGGAACTACGGGTTTGGCCAAGAAGATAGCGTCCTCTGGCAAAACAACTTCCGCTTGATCTCCCCGAACAGGGTACCCGCTCATAAACACAATCGCCGTTTCTGGACGAATATCCTTCATCAGCTCTGCAAGCTTAAGTCCGCCAAGCTCCGGCATCACCATATCTGTCAGCAAGAAATCAATGGGGCCCTCAAACGCATCTTGAATCACCAAGGCCTCGTTTCCATTTCTAGCGGATAGAACATGAAGACCAAATTCCCCCAAAACATCAGCCATGATATATAGTATTGCTGAAACAGCAAAAGCTAATAATC
>CAYZAR010000211.1:0-2867 GCA_964476455.1 uncultured Micavibrio sp. | reverse complement strand
CTACCTCCCGATGGCTCCTTCAGCCAACGGTTTGAATTTAACCACGAGGTACGGCTTGGTGCTGGTATCTTTCCCAAGATTGTAATGTGCCGAACGATTTAGCTGGGAAATTGTCAGATACAAATATCCATCAGGCCCAAAAGCAAAACCATCTGCCCATACCAAACGAGGATCTTTAATGTAGGTTTTATAGGAACCACCCGGGCGCAAAACCCCAATTTCACTATCTTTGACATTGGTGATATAGATGTTCTCTTCGGCATCAATCGTTATACCATCGCATTCTGGTTTGTCTCCCACAACCTCAACAGAAGCCTCCATCTCCTCCTTGCTAACCGCCCCATTAATCAATTTGGAGATGGGAACACGGTAGAGTTTTCCAGCCCCCATCGGCCCGAAGTAAAGCCAGTCACGGAGAGGATCAATGGTAATGGGGTTCAGCCCCAAATGAAGAGGAACATCTTTCCCTGTCTTATCCTTGACCAAGACAGGTTTTCCTTCAGCAAGCATTGGCTCTTTACTTGGCTGCAGCCCAGAAAAACCAACCAAGACACGCCGAACCCAGTTGCTGCGCTGGTTCACAGCAATAATCGAAGGCTGGGCAGGTTTGGTTGGATCAGCTTGGCCCATATCTGCGATGAAGTAATAATTCTTGTCCCAGTCTATCGCATAGTCCTGCAGGAACGATTGCTCGGTCAAAACGTTCTGAGGAATATATGTAACTCCCGATGCTTGCTGCATAAACTGATTAAATTCGACAATGCGGGGAGAGTGTTTGGCATCACCCATATCAAGAACAGTAACTGTTCCCGAGAGGGTTGCTCTCGTCCCAATAGCATTGATAACCCCAACCCCGTTCTCATCTGTTGGTTCATTCCATTTTTCGCTCGGAAAAACTTGAGGGCTTCCATCTTTGGGATTAATCAACATCATTTTGGTCTTGGGTGAGTCAACCGGATGAAGGGTTACGTAGATACGCCCTTGCAAATCCACGGCAATATTAGCAGGCCGATCCTGAAGTTCAGCAACCACTTCAAGTTTAGGCGGCTCAGACGAGGGCGCGATTGGCTCAACCTGCGCAGCCAAGACTGGCGAAAAACTGCCTAGAAAATAAACGGCAGAACCTAAAGACAAAATCTGTTTCAACATAAGGATCCTCATTTCATCTTGATCTTGGACGGAGCGGCGCGTAAAAGCAATATTCTAGGGGACTATTATGCGGACGATTTTGTATCTAGCAACGGCTTTTCTTATTTTGTTTGGGTTTCCTGCCTTTGCGCAAGGCCCCTCTGCGACAGGTGACTCTGACGAACTCTCGCTGGTCCTTGAATTGCCCAATGGGAACGTCACCATCAAACTCCGCCCAGATCTTGCCCCCCAGCATGTTGAGCGGGTTAAAACCCTTACTCGCGCCGGATTTTACAATGGGCTGGGCTGGTTTCGAGTTGTGGACGGATTCATTGCCCAGACAGGCTATCCTCTAAAAAGTGACAAAAGCAAACACTGGGGCAAACGTGGAAAATCGGACCTGCCCGATCTCCCTGATGAATTTTCGAAACACCAATTCAAGCGCGGAACTGTGGGGATGGGACGTTCTGCCGAGCCAAACTCCGCAAACTCCCAGTTTTTCATTTGTCTTAACGATCGCAACTGCGCGAATTTAACCGGACATTACACAGCGTGGGGGCAGGTTACATCAGGAATGGATGTTGTGGAAAATTTGCCTCATGGTGAACCTCCGCGCTCCCCTGCAAAAATACGGCAAGCCTATTTGCAAAAATGATAGTTGCCAGACAGGAACGGACAGCTTAATCTGCCCTCCATTGTAACGCACAAACATCTAACAAGGAGTTGTTATGCGCTTTTTGACACTTTTATTGCTTGGGAGCATGATTGTAATGACCAACCCCGCTTCGGCGCAAGACGCAGGTCTTGACCCTCAAAATATTTTGAATCTGGACCTTACTTACGGGAAAGTAGTCATCAAAATGATGCCAGAGGTTGCCCCAAAACACGTAGAACAAATCAAAACCCTGACCCGCCAAGGGTTCTATGACGGGATTGTCTGGCACCGTGTGATTGATGGCTTCATGGCCCAAACCGGAGACCCAACAGGAACGGGTATGGGGGGGTCAAAACTTCCCAACATTCCAGCAGAATTCAACAAAACCAACTTTGGCCGTGGGGCTGTGGGGATGGCCCGTTCGGCTAGTCCAGATTCGGCGAACTCCCAATTCTTTATCTGTTTTGATGATTGCAGCTTTCTCAACGGTCAATACACAGTTTGGGGTCAAGTTGTCGAAGGAATGCAGTTTGTAGATCAGATCAAACGTGGGGAGCCTCCTGCTTCTCCTGATAAGATCGTCAAAATGTCAATCGCAGCAGATGATGCCGCAAAAACCGAAGCTCCAACAGAAGCTACCCCTTCGGCTGCCGCAGCAAAATAATTTTGGGAAAGATATAACTAAAAATGGAGCCGCAAGGCTCCGTTTTTGTTTACTACACGGAAAGAATTTTTGCACTCTCGAGAGTCTTACTAACAAACTTTTCGATCTTCTCCACATCATCAAGCGGATCAGCCGTTTCAAAGCGAAGTAAGGTCTCTCTCTCATTATAAACAAAAATGCAATTAATGCTCTTGGCCGACATAATCGCGTTCAAAGTTTTAACCCGCTCAGGTGTCAAAAACGGAAGCATTTTTTCAACACTTGCGGTCTTAAAAACGATGTTTTTATTCCAATCAGGAGCCGAAGGAACAACGTCTTGGGGCAATTGCATCATATTGGCAAAACTCCGAAGTTCGGGAGATGTAACAACTCCCTCAATGGGCATTCCAACAGGAAGGTCAATCTGGACCACTGTCCGAA
>CAYZAR010000210.1:0-2869 GCA_964476455.1 uncultured Micavibrio sp. | reverse complement strand
CGTTTTATCCGTCTCAAGAATGATTATAGGATGTTTACCCATACTGGAGAGAATTTCTGCGAGGGCAACACAGCGCCCCAGATGCCCGAGCCCCGTGGTCGCAAAGGCTTCTGTAAAAATCAAGATCATCGCTCAATTCAACCTCTTAAAGCCTGCATGGCAAATCGGACCCTTGAGCATGGAAAATATATCTTTTCCTCTTTCACATTCAGCGATTTGTCCGAAAATCGGATCGAGAAGTGAGAAGTATTCATCTAAAATATCTGGCGTATGATCAATGCACACATAAACGCTTGTTGCTGCGAGATAGCCCTTTGCGAGCATTTCTTGCGTTATGAATGTTTTATATGCCAGATGGTTATCGCTTGTGAATGAAAACGAGGTTAGGGCGGGTAAGCCGGAGGTCGTGATTTTGACGCCGTGTTTTGATGCAAGGTCGTTCCAGCGCGCGGAAATTTTGCCACCGATTGTAGTAATTTGTTCCCAAGATTTGATTTTTTCCATGACCTCTAGGGTCTTTAAGCCAGCTGTCGGTCCGATGCGCTCCGTCCAGAAAGTGCTACTGATGAATGAAGTCTGCGCAGCTTGCATGATCTCCTTGCGGCCAATCGCTGCCGTTATTGCATAACCATTTCCCAAAGCTTTGCCAAACATTGCCATATCCGGTTCGACGCCGTACATTTTGTGCAGTCCGCCAAAAGTCTGCCTAAAACCTGACGTACATTCGTCGAAAATCAGTACGATACCTTTCTGCGTCGCCAACTGCCGAATTTTTTGCAAATATCCATCCGCGGGACCCATATTGCGTGAAACTTCCATAAAGATGACGCCGACATCTTGAGTACTTACCAATGTCTCGAGTTCGGGAAAATTGTTATAAGTGAACGGAAATACAGTATCGCGCAGTTTCTGAGGCACGCCGTTAGGCTCCAAACCTGGCAGCAAATGTCCGGCAAGATTTTTTTCCGAGCCCAGATTTGCCGCAAGATACCAGTCATGCCAGCCATGATAACCGCAAAATGCCACTTTTTCCTTGCCGCTTGCTGCGCGCGCTATGCGTACGGCAATGGCATTTGCTTCTCCACCGGTTCGAGCAAAGCGAACCATTTCTGCCCAAGGATGCAGCTCAACGAGTCGCTCTGCGAGATATACCTCTTCAGGGCAGTTCCATGTCGCGCTATTCCCGTTGGAAACCGTCGCATGAACGGCGGCGTCAACATCAGGATGCCCATATCCAAGGGTATTCGTTCCAATACCCATAATGCTCATATCCACATATTCCCGGCCGTCTAAATCCCAGACGCGGCACCCTTTTGCTTTGCTGAAGTAGGTCGGCCATTGGTCGGGCAAGAACATTTCCGCTCGCTTGGATAACAGCATATTGCCGCCTGGGATAACCCGACGGGCTCGTTTCCAGAGTTTTTGACCAGTACTCATTGTTGCTCCTTCGTTTCGCACTAGATGTGTATTGGGCTCAAAAATCTCGGGTTTTAGTTTGCGCAATGCAACAACTTCCTGCCATGAGAAATCAATTCTGGGATGAAAGTATTCGAAAATCCCACGCACCACTTCGTAATCTTCGTGTTCGTCTACTGTCCAACGTTCGTTGGAATAATTTGGATTATGTAAAATCGCCGTTCGCCTAAATTGCGGATTTTCTCGGACATAGGGGGTTACATGCTCGCGTTCTCTAGGGCTATGCGCTTCCCAATACGCAGCTTCCAGCGCCTTAAAGCTGAAGGCTTCGACATCCAGTCCATCCGGAAAGGTTGGGGGAGAGACATTCGAACCATAGTCAGCCTTTTTATCGAGAACATCTTCAATAACCGAATCAACAACCTGCGAATCGATGATCGGGCAGTCCCCCGTGATTCGTATCACAAGATTCGCGCCTGCCGCCTTTGCAGCGAAATAGTATCGGGATAAAACATCGTTTTCATCGCCCCTGAAAACCTTTATTCCGAGGGATTCTACATACGACTGTAGTGTGTCATTGCGCGGATCTTCCGATGTAGCTAGGATTATTTCTCCTATATATCTAGATTTTCTTAATCTTTCGATCAATAATCCGATCATCGGTCGGCCACAAATTGGCTGAATCACTTTATTTGGAAATCGCGTGGATCCCATGCGGGCTTGAATAATGGCCACGATCTTCATAGCAAATGCCAGTTAGAAGGATGAATGAGCATTTGATCATCGCTCGATATTGACGGTGGAATCGTTATCGCTTGCGAATCCCATGCGCGCAAAACTTGTCTGAGCTGTTCCAGATTATCAACGCCGATTACTATTTTATTGATTTGCGAAAAACTTTTTACAAATTGGAGACAGGCTATGAGGGCAGTTGTGCCATGTTCAGATAACCAACGATGCCAGACAGTGAACAAATTTCGCCATCGGGAAAACCTCTCAGGAATTTTATCTTCAGGCATGAGTAAGAGTCCCTGCAAAAAGGCAGAACGCGTATGGATTTCAATACCTCGCTGACCTAACTTTTCTAACCAACCATTGTCAACTAGGCGACGGTCGAAGACATTCAGAGGGACTTGCACCATCTCAATTGTAAACTTGTTCCAGTAAGCGGTGATTTCGCTTGGCTCATAAAGAGAGATGCCGAAAGCTTCGATCTTTCCCATTCTCTTAAGGTCCCTAATCGAATCACAAATAGAATCGCCGTGAATTGAAAGCAAATCAGTGGGTTTATGTAGCAATAATCCCTCTAAGCGAGGTACTCTTAGCCGGCTTAGTGATAAATCCACCTGTTCTGCAATCCAAGCCTTGATGCTGGTACAGTTTGTTGGTATAGAAGGCAACTTGGATATTATCCGCCAGTTATCGAGCGAACAATTTCCTAGAACGGTTTCGC
>CAYZAR010000209.1:0-2871 GCA_964476455.1 uncultured Micavibrio sp. | reverse complement strand
TATCCCTTTATCTCCACCTCGATCGCGTCGATACTATATTAATTTAGCAATGCCCGAACAGTTTGACACGTCGGAAGAACTTGGGCATTATATTACAGGCTATAACATTTACTATAACGAACATCGTATTCATCAAGGCATTCACAACAAAAAACCATGTGCAATGTTGCAAACTTTTTCTGGAACCGAGTTGATGGACTTTTACAGGAATTACGACGAGGATGCAGAAGTTTTTTTCTTCTGGTTTTGCCAGTGTTCTTCCCATTCAGCGTTGGAAAGGGAGGACATATCTTTATTTTTTAGTTTAATGTCACGTTCCATGCCACTGAAACGATTATAAAATTTTACATTCGATCTGCGGATAATGTCATCGCAATCATAACCTAGCCAGCGGCCCAGTTGAACGAGGGTAAAAAATACGTCCCCTAATTCTTCTGCGATATGCTCTTTGTGACCTTGGGCGAGAGACTCGCGAAACTCACGGATTTCTTCTTCGATTTTATCCAGAACGCCTTCGGTATTTTCCCACTCAAATCCGGCTTTGGCTGCAATTTTTGTCATTTTTTGCATCCGCATGACGGAGGGAAGTCCCACAGGCACAGCGTCTAAAATGCTTTCTTCCTGCTTCATGCCCTTTGCGTCTTTTTCTTTCTGCTTAACTGAACCCCAAATTTTCATGACATCGTCGGGAGTTGTAGCTGTTTCTTCACCAAAAACATGAGGATGGCGCGAGATGAGTTTATGGACAATTCCCTCCACCACATCATCAAAGGTAAAAAGATTTTGTTCCTTAGCCATTTGGGCATGAAAGACAACTTGCAAAAGAACATCGCCCAATTCTTCACGCATATTTTCTATGTCGTTATTGTCAATGGCGTTCACCAGTTCATAGGTTTCTTCAATCGCGCAGTGGGCGATGGATTTGAAGTCCTGTTTGAGGTCCCACGGACAACCGCTTTCTGGGTCGCGGAGCCGTGCCATAACGTCCAGCAGTTTTTGAATCGAGGGTTCTTTTGACATGATAAAAATGTGTTCTTAAAAAAAGCGGGCCTTGCGGTCCGCTTTTTTGAAATCAAAAAATTATTTGCGGATGCCGAGTTTGGCAATCAAAGCTTGATAACGCCTCACATCAACACGTTTCAAGTAGTCAAGCAGCTTACGACGGTTGGCAACCATGATCAAAAGACCACGGCGGCTGGAAACGTCTTTCTTGTTGTGCTGCATATGGGCTGCCAGATTGGTGATCCGTTCTGTCAGAATAGCAATTTGAACTTCGGGCGAACCCGTGTCGTTGGCAGAAGTTTGATTGGATTTAATCACTTCGGCTTTACGTTCAGTGGTAATCGACATCGTGGTCTCCTTTACTTTATGAGAGGTTAAATACACGCACTGGCTGGGCTTCAATCCCTAGAACCTCCAGCATGGCAATCAATTTGCCATGACAAAGGGCTAGAGCGAGGCTTGGCTCCGCTGACTTCAAATCAAATCCGGCTTTCACCAGACGCTCGACTTGAGGCCTTGCCACAAAGGTGAGCAATTGCCCACTTTTGAGCTTAGCGGCTTCCTGATCATCAACGGCCAGCACCGGGATGTCGTCCAGTACGGTCTGAACAGGAAGAACAGCACTTTCAAGGGTCCCCTTATCGGAGTTTTCAAGAAAAAAGTCCAGCGAAATCGCATTTTCCAATGAAAAAGGCCCTACCGCTTCGCGGACAAGGCGGCTGACATATCCTTTGGTCCCAAGGGCAAGGGCCAAATCTCGTGCCAAAGAGCGCACATAGGTTCCTTTTCCGCAGATACAGCGCAGGGTTGCGCTATCTGGTGTTGTTTCTACCAAATCCAATTCATAAACCTGAACAGGCCGCGCTTCGAGTTGAAATTCCTGCCCAGAACGTGCCAGATCATAGGCCCTTGCTCCTTCGACCTTAATAGCCGAGAAGGTTGGCGGGGTTTGCTGAATCTCTCCCCTGAAGGTGGGGAGAGCGGCTTCAATTTCACTTTGCGAGGGCCGCACAGAAGAGGTGGCTATGACCTCCCCCTCCAAATCGTCTGTGGTTCTTTGTTCTCCCCATGTGATGGTAAACAAGTAAACTTTGTCATCTTCCATCATATAGGAGACAAGCTTGGTTGCCTCTCCGAGCGCAATCGGCAAAATGCCGGAGGCGAGGGGGTCCAGCGTGCCGGCGTGTCCAATTTTGGGAAAGTTCAAAGCCCGTTTGATTTTCATGAGCGCATCATTGGACGTCATGCCAACAGGTTTGTTCAAGTTGATCCAACCGGAGATATTATTTTTGGGTTTGGGTGCCATGATGATGCCTTGTCTTCCTTTGGGGCATACTATTAAAGCCCAGCTTCTTCAAAGTCACGCAAAGAATAGAGGAAGGGGGCGGGGCAGGAAATTTATTGACATAACATTAAGGCGTGTTTTATAACTCTGCTTCAGCGTTGATGCTAAACCTTTCCGTGATCGGTATTCTAGGTCATCTTTAATTCTCCTATGAGCTGTCTATGATGTATTCAAATTCACTCTGGGTTTTGACTCATTTATAGATGTTGGCTTTTGAGTAAGTGAACTAAATAGACCTGTTGCAAAAGTAGCGTAATTTTTCAATGGAGGCGGTTTTGGCGGGGTTTTGGGGATCAGAAGCCAGCGATGATATTGGCGATGCCCGCTGCGATGGAGAACTTTGCGGTGTGGGCCGCGCGGGGGTAGCGGAATCTGTCGGCGAGAATGCGGAAGGTCTTGATGCGGCGGATGGCATGTTCGATACGGACACGGAAAGAAGATAGTCCGTGGTTGTATTCTTGTTCCTCTTTGGTAATACCAATCCGTGTATGAAGAGACCTGTATGAGCCAATCGCGGTGAGCGA
>CAYZAR010000208.1:0-2886 GCA_964476455.1 uncultured Micavibrio sp. | reverse complement strand
CGGAAATCCCCCATTTTCGTCACATATCTGGAACTTTCTGGATGGACACTTAGAAGGACTTAAAATCCCCTGTTATTCTTACGTTAGGGCACGGAAGGGATGGGCAGGGTAAATCCCCATGATCTTGAGATTCTTGGCAAAAAAATCGAGTTCCTCAAGGGCCATGCTGACAGAGCTTTCTACAGGATTGCCTAGAATTTCAGCGTAAAACCGTGCAACTTTGAACTGAGGATCAATGTAGCTTTCTAACTTTGTCATTTGCACCCCGTTAGTGGCAAATCCGCCAAGAGCTTTGTAAAGAGCTGCTGGAATGTTGCGGACTTCAAAGAAAAAGCTAGTCAGGATGTTCGGTGTTCCTAGAGGGGGAGATAGCAGTTCACGAGACAGAATCAAAAAGCGGGTAGTATTGTTTGTAATGTCTTGAATGCCCTCTCTCAAATTAGTCAGATGATACATTTTTCCGGCAAGAGCCGAGGCAATGGCGGCTTGTGTTTTATCTCCTTTTTCCGCGACCTCTGCGGCAGCTCCGGCCGTATCGGCATGAATATGAGGTTTCAAACCCAGTTCTTTGATAATCTTCCGGCACTGCGGCAAAGCGTGAACGTGGCTGTGAACATCAGTTAAATCTTCGATTTTTGCCCCTTGTACGGCAAGCAAACACATTTGGATCGGTTGAAAATGCTCCCCAATAATGAACAGGTTTTTGGTTGGTAGGAGATGGTGGACATCAGCAACACGGCCTGCGAGAGAGTTGTCCACTGGAATCATAGCAAGATCAGTTGCTCCAGAGAGGGTGGACTGGAAGGCATCTTCAAAACTTTCGTAAGGCACAGTCTCCATATTCTGAAAAACGGCGCGACAAGACATATCTGAAAATGCGCCGTGGGCTCCTTGGAAAGCAATTTTTCCGGTTCGGAGATCGGGGGTTTGTGAAGAAAAATGTGAAGGGCTTTGCGTCATCTTATGGGTCTATGTTATATCTGTGGCGAGTTCAGACTCTGGTATAGGGTCGGTTCTTGTGAATAACAACAAAATTTCTCCAACCCTTTTAATGTTAATGGCAAAAATTCCATGAAAATCAAACCCCATATTGCCCTTTTGGCTGTCGTGAGTGCTTCCTCTATTGCGTGGCTGTCCGGCTTTGCGTCTTCGCAATTTGTTAAACCTGTTAATTTGGCACAAGATGCCGTCAAAATCGAAGTTGCAGATACAGCAGCAACTGCTCCGGTTGCTGCGGCAAGTTCTGATGTTGCTGCAGCCCCCACTGCCGCGGCTCCGGCGGCTGTTGTTTCGGTTCTTGAAATGGTTGCGAGTGCGGATGTGGCCCGCGGCAAGACCTTGGCCAAGGCCTGCACGGCTTGTCACAACTTTGACAAAGGTGGCAAAAACGGCGTTGGTCCCAACCAATGGGATCTTGTCGGACGTAAGAAGGAGTCTGTCGCTGGTTTTAAATACTCCGGCAAGTTGGCAGCTCAGGGCGGAGATGCTTGGACTTATGGCGAGCTAAACAAGTTTTTGGCTAATCCTAAAGCCTATGCTCCGGGAAATAAAATGGCGTATGCGGGGATCAAAAAACCTGAGGATCGAGCCGCGGTTCTGGCTTATTTGCGGAGTTTGTCAGATGCACCTAAGCCTATGCCGAGTGCTGCAGAAATTGCTGACGAAAAAGCTGGAAAATAAGGTTTGATTTCTGGTTTAGAAAGAAGCCGCTCGGGGGTTCTGGGCGGCTTTTTTGCTCTACAGACTTTTGACAATAACCAAGAGGGCGGCGCAGGCGACAATCCCCAAACTTGGCAGAATCGAACCGTTTTCTTTGCGGCCCATAAGTCGGTAAATCAATAAAATCCACAAAGAATCGCTGAACAAAATCACCTGTACATAGGCTGGATGCTCAACCAATAACAACGCATTGGTTTTTAGGTACGAGGTTGTTGTTCCAAAAAGACCAATCAATGAGCCTGTTCGCATAGAATAGCCTGATAACAATGTTTGGGCTGGAACAGGTTTTCTAATGGCATAGTAGATCAGCCACGTTGTTATCATGAAAGTTGCATTGATGCACATATATGACAATGGGGCCTGACTAGCTGGTGCGTAGCCAAGGGAGAATTTAACCATGACTGGTCCTACTGAGGCTGCAAAAATAATGAACCAAATCATACGTACTGCTTGCCATGAAAAAGAACATCGGCGAATAAGGGTGGTCAAAATCACGGAGGCTAAAATAATGGTGCAAATTGCGATTGCTTGCCATGGGCGGGCCAGATATTTGTCCAGCAGAGCTGGGTCTATTATAAACCACAAAATAAAACTAATGATAACAGCGGAGGGCAATAATCGCGAGACAATGCCAGCCCCAACTTTTGGAACAGAGGTAAAATAGATTACATCTGATACGGACCACAACAAAGCCGTTCCCGCGACAGCGGCATAAAATTTGGGATCTTCGGGAAGACCGTTCCACAGGGCCAAAGGCGTAGAAATAGCTAAAACCGTTATTTGCGCCCAAAAAGCAACCGAAAACCCATCGGCCTTGAATTTTTCCTGAATCAAGGGAATGGCACAAATCAGTAAGGAAGCTGCTACGGCAAACAGGGACCACAAAGGAATCATAAAAGCAGCTTAGTTGGTTTGTTCCCGAACCACAAGTTGCCACGCAAAAGGCCGGAAAATATCCGGCCTTTTCATGTTTGGTTAAGAGTGGTTGTTGTTCTACTCGCCCTGTCCGGCGGTGAAGCCATTCTCTCCGTCAAAAGTATAAAGGTTCTCGGTTTTAATGGCATCATATCCCGCTTTGAACAATTTCTCCAGCGCAGCAATGATTGTTGTGGGCGTGACAGCATCGCCTTGGAAGCGTAGCCGCCAGTGGTCGGAGCAAAAGGTAAC
>CAYZAR010000207.1:0-2898 GCA_964476455.1 uncultured Micavibrio sp. | reverse complement strand
GAATAAAGATGCGGTCTCCACCTTCGAGTAGAATGTCTAGTTGAGGTTGTGAAGCCAAAACTCCCGGGTCGGCTTCGACGGTAATGCGTCCTACGGCTTCGGTTTGTTTCATCTCAAGGATGAGTTCGCGGGCAATGGCGATTTCTTTTGGGTCTGGTTTTTTATCGGCATTGGTTTCTTCAAGGGAGGCTGCGAGTTTCATCTCCAGATCTCTGGCTTGGGATTTGAAACGAGCCTCTTCTCTTTTTCGTTCACTGGCACGGCTAAAAATGGCTCCGGCGGGGTAGGCCTGCTCGGAAAGTCCGCCGGCCCTCTCGATTAAAGTTTTCAGACTATCCCCGGGCAGAAGATCAAAACTTCCTGGGTTCTTGACTTCTCCAGCCAACAGAACATGGTTGTCTTCAATGCGGCGAAAGATTTGCCCTACGCGTATTGTATCCCCGACCATTAAGCGGATTTTGTTGCTGGTGGGCGAGTCCAAGTCCAGTTTACGGCGGGGTAGGCCAGTTGAACTTCCGTTGGGGCTTGAAATCTCGACTTCGTGGGAGTTGGCTTCGGTGGTCAATCCTCCGGCAACGGCTAGAGCCGATTCGAGATTGGTTCCTTTGGCAATCGGATAGATCCCGGGATTGCGTACCGCCCCACGAATGAAAATAGATTGTTCTATAAGGAAAGATTTTAACTGCGCATTGCGGCCGGAGGAAGCCGTTTCTTTTTCGGTGTCTTGGCCATCTTCGGGAAGAGAAGAATCAGATTTGGGAGCTTTTAGATTGAGAATTTGAGAACGGGAAAAAAGATGGACAACATCTCCGCTCTTCAGAGTCTTATCATCCTCTCCAGAGAGAATTTGTCGTGGAGAAAAGCTAATCAATTCTGGTGAGAGAGTTTTGTCATTCCATCGTTCAATCACGGCGATCAGGGGATAAATATCTTCTCCCAAAACCGAATCATCATGCAAAAGGTTAGAAAGGGTTGGTGTTTCTGAGAGGGCGTGACTTCCGGCCTCTCGCGTGCTGCCAACCAATTCAACAGTTCCTTTGCGTTGTTTCTGATTCTCTCCGATGGTCAAAATATCTCCGTCTTCGAGAACATGGGCATCTGGGTCAGAAATTTCTTCAACTTGTTCGCCCCCATTTTCTGACTGGGCAATATGCAAGAAACGGTGATGGCCTGAAGAAAGAATCCCTCCCGAAAGTTGCAAGGCATCGTTGAGGGCAAGACGTTGGCTCTTCGGTGCGCTTGGATTCTCATCTAGCTGCAAGGCGGGAAGAAGTTCATAAATCCCCGGACGCTTTACTCCTCCGGTAATGGCAAGGGTTGGTCCAATAGGGCGGATAATAATTTTGTCGCCATCGCGTAAAGTTAAATCCGCTTTGTCTGAGCCAAAGACGAGAAGATCATAAAGGTCAATATAGCTGCTGTGACCGTTACGAATGAAACGAATTTGTCGAAGGCTTCCGGTCTTCTCGATTCCTCCGGCGGCGATCAAGGCATCAATCAGTGTGTCGAAGCTGGAGAGAACATGACGTCCAGGGCGATGAATATGACCCGCGATGAGAATATTGATTTGCTTGATGGCACTTAAGGATAGAAAAAGCTCGGTGTTGTACTGCTTGGCGGCGAGGGATTGCATTTCCTTGCGAACATCGCCAAGAGTCCGTCCCGCCGCCATGACAGGGGGCAGGCCATCGACCAGAATCAATCCCTCGCTATTGACATCGGTTTTGACTGTTACGTTGGTTTGTCCGCGCAGTGTAATACTGACTTCATCACCCGTCCCGAGAAGGTAGCTATCTTGGACGGCTCCTTTAGAAATATGGGGAAGGCTGCTCTCTTGTTCTTTAGAAAATTGATCGTATCCAAACTGTGGTACAAAGCTTCCAGCCTTGGCTGAGTAAAAAGATTCCAATGCAGATTTTTGGATGTCATAGCCGATTGTTTTATTATTTGCAGGGTATGCAAAGTTTTCAGGCCTATCTCGTTGTTCCTTGATTGAGATTGAATTGAGATCATCTACAGTTAAAAGTTTGGGCTCAAGAGAAATGTCGTTTTGGCTTACCCATGGGGCGAGTTCCGCCATAATTGATTTATCGGGGGGAGAGGCAAAAGATGCGGCCGAACAAACGCATAGAGCGGCGAGGCAGTACGAAGAGGCGATTGTGCTCTGATAAATCCAGCGTGTCATGCGACTGTGTGCAACTCTGTTTTCGATTTTACGTCCCCTAAGATTAGGGAAGATTTCGGTTTTTGCCTATTTCAGAAGGAGAGAACGGCAAGAGTTATCCTGATTTTTATGGGAGAAAAGAGGGTGTGGGGCTAATAAAATATCAAACAGGAGGGAAAAATTGGGGTTTTTCCCAAGGAATCTGGGGGTGACAAAGAAAACTTAAAAAATATGCTTTTTTTTGCAAAAAGGTGTTTGACAATCAAAAACCCTATGTATATAACGGCGAACTCTGAAGCGCGAATTGCTTGCAAACACAGGCAAAAACAAACT
The DNA here is from genome assembly GCA_964476455.1 of uncultured Micavibrio sp. Classification (GTDB taxonomy): domain Bacteria; phylum Pseudomonadota; class Alphaproteobacteria; order Micavibrionales; family Micavibrionaceae; genus UBA1573. The sequence continues at coordinate 401 of CAYZAR010000207.1, read as the reverse complement.
TCGGGGTGATCGAAAAAATTGAAGAATTTTGAAAATCAGGGTTGACGGCAAAAGCAAAACTTGCTACAGTCCGCAGACCTAAACAAAATTGAAAAATTTGCTTCGGTCTATGAAGCTTTCCTGTATCTTGGTAACTTGAAGCAGGCGGGTTCGGTTCTTGTACATCGTGAAACGAAAAGAGGAGATTCGCAGGCAGCAGTAGCGTGATGATTTATCGTCGCGTTGTTAATGATCTGTATGCTTGCGAAAATCTGCTCATGCAGACTTATTTAAATACGCAAGATGCAGGTCTCAAATAATTTACTTGAGAAATAAGACAGTAATGTTTTCTTTGCTCATGGATTCAAACTTGAGAGTTTGATCCTGGCTCAGAACGAACGCTGGCGGCAGGCCTAACACAT
>CAYZAR010000206.1:0-2930 GCA_964476455.1 uncultured Micavibrio sp. | reverse complement strand
GCCGAGGTATTCCTTAGCTTTCTTAACCCGTTGCACTTCAACTGTGAATTCACATCTCCGCCTGCGCGGAGATGACGATTTTTAGCCTTGTCTAAAATTTTTTGATGGGGTCCGGCTCATAGTTCTACACCTCAAAATCCGACTTGCCCTTGGTTTGGCTAGAACCAGATTGCCAACTTGGACGATGAGCCCCACTGGGGACCGAACGCAACCGCACCGGATCAAGCGAGAGGGCTCCGGCCACAGCGTCGAGAGCGTCATCATGTCCACTGGTTTTGGTAGGTCTCCATTCGCGCAGTTCGTGCAGAAAGGGACTCATCAGAACCGAGCGATGAACGTGCAAAGCCCGCGCTGCCAGAAGCGCATCAAACGCCTCTAAAATCCGCAGGCTCTTGGGACGACGTGATGTAATCTCAATCACCGCACACCCTGTTGCCGACTTGCCAAGTTCTCGCCGCAAAATACTGGGCAGAAATTTTCCCAGTCCATTGGTTTCAATGGCAATAGATGGCAAATAAAACTGACGCACAAACTCCGCAACAGCTTTGCATTGCTGGGTTGCTGCATCTTCCTCTTTCTGGCCTTGCTTCGAACGAATAATCGCAAGATGGTGAAGCCAATATTCGCCTTCGCTGTCGGTATAAACGATAGCAAGGATACTCCGGTCCCCTCCTTCGCTCCCAAAAGCAGGGTCCCACCAGGCCCGAACTGAAACCAGTTTTCGTCCCGCGAGCGAGAGAACAGGTTGACGACTGGCTTCGGTGTAGTGCAAATCATCATCGTAAATCCGCAAATTATCGGGATCGAAACATCCTTCGGCGATATTGACGGGGAGACACATCATCTGGCTGGTGAATTGCGTGGGCCCCGTTCGCTTGCGAATAGCTTCGATGGTCTCCAACGAGAACCGTTCGGGCCAGACGCTCTCTCCGTCCTTGTCCAGAATGGGAATGACCAAACGCTCAAAACCTTTGAGGAAAGAATCCTCCTCGCCGATTTCTAAGCGTGGTGTTTCAGCATAAAGCGTGTACCAACTATGCGGCGTTCCGACATAAATCTGCATTCCGTTTGGGGTCAGGATATAGTCAAGTTCTAACAAGCGGGTACGCAGCTCGGCCCGTTTTTCCGGCGTATCGCAGGTTTTGGGAACCTCGACATCATCGCAAATAATCACATCGGCCCGCGTGCCGGTTAGGTTGGTAAAAATGCTTTTGGCCAGAACAGACGGATCGCGCAATTCCATTTCGCGGCGGACGGTAAATCGGTCACTGCCCCATTGATCGGCAGCTTTGGGTTTCAAGTGACGGCTCAGCGGGTGTTTTTCTAAAATGCGCTTGACGTTCCTGACCATTTTTCCGGCCAGAGTCATATCGGCGGCCAGAACTAGAATCCGCAAATTGGGGTTGCGGATGAGGAGCCAAACACAAAAAAGACCAACCAAAGTTGATTTACCGCACGCCCGAAAAGCCATGAGCAAGAGTCTGGGACGGTTCGATTCTGCCGCACCCTCCAACCACTGGGAAATTTTGAAATGAACCCGTGGTGTTGAAAGACCCTGCGTTCGATTCCAGAGCGAGAGGAAGATGGGAAAACGGCATCTAACCATGAGGCTCCCCCTCGCTCTCCTGATAGGCCTTTAGTTCCGCTTCGGCTTCGGCCATGATCGAGCGCAAAATGTCTTCATCTGCGGTGTCGCGGCCTTGCAACTGCGCCCATTCTCCAAGTTTAATGAGCAGTTCAATATGCGATATGGCCACCTTGGCAGCAGTATGGTGTTCCTTGAAATCCTTGGCCGGACCGGAATTTTCGTACTCCATGAACTCTTTGTATGACTCGATGGCGCGGCGCAAAGCATCGGGAAAGAATTCTGAAATTCTCTCGCGGGCCTCTTCTTCAATCCGAGGGGTTTTATCATGTACCATTTTTCTCTCTCCTTCTGGTTCAACTTGTCTTAGGGCCCACTATGGGTATCGTGACACGACCAACCACTGCCCTCCATCGGAAACAACTGTGATGGCTTGATATTGGCTGCTGAGGATCTGGTTATATTGATCGGGGCCCGGGCCACCTTGGACCGTGACCGTGACGGCATTGCTGGACACATCCGTTTTTTTGATGGTCACACAGCGACCAATCGCTTTGCTGGCATTGGCAGGAGGCAATCGCGCCGTCAAAGCTCCGCCAAAACTCGAAAGCAAATAAACATCAACGGCCATGTCAATGTCATAAGTTCCGCTTCCGTCGTAATAGCGGGTGTTTCCGGCTGATCGGTTGCTGGAAATCACAAACCATTCTGCACCGTTTGAGACCATCATGGCGTAATCGTTTTGTCCGCCGAGATAATAACTGGTGCGATCTGGTCCACTCCCTCCGCCAGCTTCGGCAACAGTGATGATGTTTTTTGACGTGTCGATTTTCTTGACAACCATCATCGCGCCGGCAGCATCGCTAGCCTTTGGCAGGTAAACCGTCAACGCGCCGCCATAGCTGGAGACGAGATGAACGCTGTGCGAAAGATCAAGCGTAATGCTTCCACTGGTATCAATATATTCGGTGTCAAATCGTTGCAGTGTTGCGGTTAAATCCGTCACCGTGGTTTTCTGCATCCGGTTTTTATAAGGGTATCCGGCATTAAAAGCGGTATAATTTCCGCCGGAGAAATCCCAAATGGCCGCCCCGTCACTGGCCGAGAGCAAGTTGTAAATCGCGGTTTCGATTGATCCGCTCTCCAGCTTGATATTGGGAACCGAATTGAAAGACTCAGTATAAACATTGACGAGCAACGTTTTGTTCGATCCACTGCCCAAACGAATGCAAGCCTGAGCTGTTGCCCCGTTGACATTGGATTCGAAATCAATGAACGAATTGTTGAACGATCCGGCTTCGACATAGAGCCCCGCGCCCGAGGTTGTCGCGCCGAGGGAATACAC
>CAYZAR010000205.1:0-2961 GCA_964476455.1 uncultured Micavibrio sp. | reverse complement strand
CTTCAGGCGGGGGTCTGGCTTGCTTAAGGCCTTGTGTTTTTCATCTTCACCGGATCCCCACACAAGGGCGGAAATGACAGAATCAGGTTTTTACCCAAAACAACTCTGCATTATGTATATAATCATTCAAAATATGTCAACTTTTTCTTGCATTATCTTCTTCCCTTTTTGTATGGTTTCCCAACCAAATATTGAAAATTAGAGAGAAAAAATGTCAGCCCCCAGAAGAAGAGAAACCATAGAAGTTACAATTCCGGTTGCGGAAATTAGAAGAGCATACAGAAACGCCCAAGCTATAAAACAGCTTGATAGAATGTTGGAACGAGACAACCAACGAATCAGAGCCCATCTCTCTCTACGAGAGAACCTCTCTATTGGGGTGGCTACTTTGGCTCTCTGCGCCGCCTTCTCCGGAGCCTCTTTAGCCATAGGAAAAGATGAAAAACCAGATGCTCCCCTTGGAGGGATAGCTGCCGGATTCGGAATCTTAGGTCTTACTTTCTGCCGCAAGGCGTGGAATGCCAGACCAGACCGCCTCCCTCTTTCCACAGAAGACCGGCTTAAGCTTGAAAGAGAATATGCAGGCCGCGCAAAAAAATATGATGCGTTTTTAGACCGAAACCTAGGGGAAGCTCTCCCCTTCCTCAGAAACGAGTAAAAGAATGAGTAATCCCGCCCCTTTGACCCATGATGAATTGAAGCAGGTTTTTGATGCTTATTTGTTAGCTGTTAATTCCCACCCCCTACTGGCAGCCCGCGAAGTCGAACAGGCTCTGACCGAACGCACAGCCCTGCTTTCAGGCATTGCACGCGCCTGCGCCACATCCTCTGACAACCCGCGTGCCAATGCCGTGGCCCTAAGACTGCAGAATGAGATTAGGCATCAATATCCAGATATTGATTCCGGCGTGATCTCCTCCATACTCTCTCAAGCTTTTACCGAGGCCGCTCGACTCTGCTCCCCCCCTCAACAGCCCCTCGATGCTGAATCCCTTAACGCCCTTAGAGCCAGTCTTGTAGAAAACCATGTAAAATTTTTAGAACTTAACTTACGCAGACTCAATTCGGACTCAAACAAACTTGATTTTGACGTAGGCACACCCCGTTTGGAGCGCACCTAAAAACCTCCCTTGTCATCCCCAATCCGCAGTCAACAAGACTATCCTTGTCGGGACATTCGCACACCCGGGCCGATGCGATCTTGAAACAGGGACAAAAGCTGGTCCAAATGGGCGACCTCGGACAAGTCCATTCCTTCGGGCGGTTTTGATTTTTTGGCTGAGCCCACCCGTTCCGCAATATAGGCTTCCGAGAAGCCGAGCTTGGCGGCTTCTTTGAGCCGCAAATCCGGTTGAGCGACGGCGCGAATCTCTCCAGAGAGACCAATCTCTCCGAAAAAGACAGTCTCGGCTGGAACGGGGCGACCTTGCAGCGCGCTCACCAGAGCGGCGGCAACCGCCAAGTCTGCCGCCGGTTCCGAAATGCGAATTCCCCCTGCCATGTTCAAATAAACATCACTGCCAGAAAAAGCCAAGCCGCACCGCGCTTCAAGAACAGCCAGAATCATCGAAAGCCGATTGGCATCCCACCCGATTACTGACCGCCGTGGTGTCCCATAAGGAGCCGGCGCGACAAGAGCTTGCACCTCAACGAGTAAAGGACGCGTGCCTTCCAGTCCCGCAAAGACAGCACTTCCCGTGACGTTTTGTTGCCGTTGGGACAAGAAGAGCGCGGAAGGGTTCAGCACCTGACCAAGCCCAAGTGCCCCCATTTCAAACACACCAATTTCATCAGTCGGACCAAAACGGTTTTTGACGGTGCGCAAAATGCGGAACTGGTGTCCACGGTCTCCTTCGAAATAAAGAACTGTATCTACCATGTGTTCCAGAACGCGAGGTCCGGCAATTTGTCCATCCTTGGTCACATGACCAACAAAGAAAACCGATGTTCCGCTCCGCTTGGCAATACGGATGAGTTCTTGCGCGGCGGTTCTGACCTGCGTCACAGTCCCCGGGGCACTTTCAACCGTATCAACATACATGGTTTGAATGGAGTCGATGACCAGCACATCAATTTTGGACTGTTCCAATGTTGCGGCAATCTCGCGCACATTGGTGGCCGAGGCGAGCAGCACCGGAGCCTCACCCAATCCCAGACGCTGCGCCCGAAGGCGAACCTGATCGACCGCCTCTTCACCAGAGACATAAACACAGCTCAAATTTTTCTTGGCGAGCGCGCAGACAACTTGAAGCAACAAAGTTGATTTCCCAATTCCCGGGTCTCCACCAAGGAGAATGGCACAACCCGGAACCAAGCCTCCGCCCGTCACGCGGTCAAATTCGCCAACTCCTGTGATATGACGAAGGACAGGCCGGCTCTCTTCAATTTGTAGTCCGACCAGATCAAGACTCTTTTTGCCGCGTGAGGACCCCAACCCTTTTGGGGGACCTTCTTCGGTTTTTTCTAAGACCAAGGAATTCCATTCTCCGCAGGCATCACACTTGCCGGACCAAATGGAATGAGCCGATCCGCAACTTTGACAGACATAACTTGTTTTTGTTTTGGCCATAGCCTTACCCCTTGTTACCCTTGCCTCGGGCAATATAGCCTCTTTCCCGCCAACTCCAAAAAGGTAAATATTTTGATAATTTTTTCTTGACATAAACATAAGAAAGCCATAAAGTCCCTCCAAACGGTATTAAACAAAAATCCTTTTGGAGGGTGTACACTATGACTCAGAAATTGACTTTCGCTGCTCTTTTCCTCTCAGCCGCAACTACGGCTGGGGCAACTTGTACCCAAGGGGGAGCCAGCCAAGGATGTGGCAACTTGCCCAGTCTAAACCAACAGCCTCAGCCTGTCACCGTGGACACTCGAGTTGCTCCGGTGACGACTATTGGTGTGAACCCTGCCCTTTCGAACACCGGAACCAACACCCTAAACGGGACGGTGAATAGTACG
>CAYZAR010000204.1:0-2988 GCA_964476455.1 uncultured Micavibrio sp. | reverse complement strand
GAGCCTCATCCGTTGAGCAAGTTTTTGTGCCCCCGCCTGTATCCCCTCTAAGCGGCGCAGTTGAAAGGCCAAAGCCTCTGCCATCATTTCCGCAGAAGGCTCTTCTTCGCTGGTTTCTTGCTTAGGTAGCAGCAACCGCGATTTAAGATAGGCCAGCCATGCGGCCATCACCAGGTATTCCGCCGCAATATCAAGAGAGAGAGCCGCCGCCCGATCAATAAATGCGAGGTATTGACGCGCCAGCTGTAGAATAGAAATTTGGGTCAGATCAACTTTTTGATCTCGCGCCAGTTGAAGCAAAACATCAATCGGCCCCTCAAACGTTTCGAGCCGCAGGAGCAACGCCTCAGTAGGAAGAGTCGCAAGTTCCGCATTCTCCACGCCCCCCCCTTCCCCCTCCGGCCTGCGGGGAGCATCCTCAGTAAAAGCAAGGTTTGCGTCTGCGCTCATATTCGTCCTTTTTTGTAATCCTGCGATCAGGTGAGGCCCTTTGCAGAAATCATCTCTAACGAGGCCATCCACCGCCGCCACCCCTCAGCCGAGAGGGGCGGAAGCTGCGCCGCCATTTTTTCCATCACATCAAGCTTGGCCCAACAATACAAAGCAAGATCACAGCCTGCTTGCAAGGATTCTCTCGCTCTTTGTTCGATTGGACCATAGTTTTCCAGAGCTTTCATATCCAGATCATCGGAAAAAAGCAGCCCATCAAATCCAATCATCCCCCGAATTATTTTGTTTATGACAATTTCTGAGACCGAGGCCGGATGCTCAGGGTCAATTTTTGAGTAAATCACATGGGCCGCCATCCCCCATAAACCAGCGGCGAACGGCTTCTGACAAATCTCTCGAAAGGGCAGAAAATCGCTCTCCGCTAGCTGATCCGCTGTCTCTGTGACCACAGGAAGTTGGTGATGACTGTCCACTGCTGCCCGTCCATGCCCGGGGAGGTGCTTAATGACAGGAAAAACCCCCTCGCTCAAGAAAGCCTGGCAAACAAGCGAGGCTGCTTCGACCACAATGTCAGGCCGGTTCGAAAACGCCCGATCTCCAATCACTGCATGGGTCACAGAAGTCAGAACATCCATAACCGGAGCACAATTCACATCAAGACCATTCTCTCTGAGCATTCGGGCAAGCCCCCGCATATCCTCGGAAAGAGTCTCTCTGGCTTTCTCCTCGTTGCCCTCAATGGCTTGGCCGTACTGTCTGGCCGATGGAAATTCTGGCCAGTGCGGAGCCTTTAACCGCACAACCCGACCGCCTTCTTGGTCAATCAGAACAGGACAGTTCCAACCCACCGCCCCCCGTAGCTCTTCAGTTAACGCCTTGAGCTGTGTAGGCGTTTTACAGTTACGACCAAAAAGAATGAACCCAAAAGGCTGGGCCGCAGAAAAAAGTGTTTTCTCCGCATCAGTTAGGGCCTCACCCTCAACTGAAAAAACAGCGGCCAAAGGCAAGGGACGATCCACAAACGGATTAGCGTTTGGCAACGAGACACCCGCCAGATTTTTTGGCATTAATTTCTGCACACGCTTCGCGAGCTGCCGAAGCTGCCAACGGTCCAGCCTGAATCCGGTAGAAAACTCCCTTGGGCGTATCCGCTTTTTGAATCCGCAAAGGTAAGGTCGCCAGAGATGGGTGCAGTTTTTGAAGTTTTGGCCACTGCGCCTTGGCATCCGCCTCAGTTTTCACGGCCCCAAGCTGAATGTAAGAAGCCCCGCTTTCTTCTCCTTTGGCTTCTGGCTTGGCAAGAGTCGTTGGCTTGGCCGTAGCCTCTTTCACTTTTACAGATTCTGGTTTTTTGTCCGCCATGTCTTCAACCGCAGGAGCATTTTCCCCTTTTGCTTCAGGGGCCGGAATGATTTCAGACTCAGACTCCGAAGTCACCGGAGCCTCTCTTTCCACAAAAACTTCACCTTTTTTGACAGGCTGTTCAGCGTCTTCCAGAATATTTTCAACCTGTCTGGCAGAGTCTCCTTCTGTCCCTTTCAAATTCTCAAATACTGTGCTGTCTTTGTTGGGAACATCCATGCCACCGCGATCTTCAGGTTCAACTTTATATGCCCCCCCTTCCGCCAAAATGACCGGAACTTCGGCCTCATCAACTTTGGAATCTCCCGACCAAACTATCGAAACGATAATGACCAGAATCACAACAACCGCAGCTGCGCACACAGCAGCAAGCAAGCGAGTTTTCGGAAGAGGTTTCGCGTTTTTTCCCTGCCTATTCAATAAATTGTCAATAAAACCTTCTTCGTCAAATTCATCACGGTTGCTCATGGCCATTCCTTTCTCACTTTAAGTCCCAATATAAATCAAATAAGCGTTCATGCTCCCGAATTGCATACCGATCCGTCATACCCGCAATGTAATCCGCAACAACCCGCGCCCGCGCAGTTTCGTCCGTCTTTCCCCCCACCACTTCAACGCGATTCTGCCATGTCTCAGGCAAGAGCATATACTGATCCATGAAGGCATTAAAGAGGTCAGGAATAATTCGGTTCACCTTGAGCCATATCCGCTCCAACGTGTAATGATGATACATTCTCCGCGAGAGAAAATCTCTCATCTCCTGAACCTCTCGATCCATCTCTGGAGAAAACGATACGATCTGTTTCCCCGCAAGACGCGCCTCTTCAGGGGAAGAAATATTCATATTTTCCAATTGGTTGCGACTGAAAGTTAAGACATCATTTACCATCGCCCCAATCATGTCCCTCACTACTTCGGCAACCAATATCTCTTCGCGCAAAGCTGGATAGGTTTTTTGAACAGCCTCGATGACCCTCCCAATCAAGGACAAATCCGACAAATCCTTGAGCGTGAAAAACCCCGCCCGCAAACCATCTTCTACATCATGGTTGTTATAGGCAATATCATCCGCAATTCCAGCAACTTGCGCCTCAATCGAAGCAAAGCTAGACAAATCAAGATCCATCTTTTGGTTAAATTCAAACAAGGTTGTATGAAGCACATCCGGCCCAGCCC
>CAYZAR010000203.1:0-2988 GCA_964476455.1 uncultured Micavibrio sp. | reverse complement strand
AAAGCCTCTTTCCGTCTAAAGACGGAGGTTTTCCTCCCAAAAAGGGGACAATAAATAAACGCCGTACCAAGCGTAAAGTATATTCCACACATCCCAATAAGAGCCCCTGCTCCCTCGGCAAAACGCATCCACAAATAGGGAAGCGGACGGGTAAGAAAATAAGCAATATTGCCAGAGCGAACGTCATCATCAACCACACTCACCAACCGAGGGGACAAAAACAGTACCATCTGGGCGAAACCAAGATACCAACACATATTGGTAAAACTGATTTCAGATGGTCCATATCCAGATTGGTAAATCATTCGCCACATAATAGTCATGACAGAGACCTGAAGCATAAAAACCATAAACCGCGTTGCTTGGCGAATGATGTGCGACATATGATCGTGCAAGGCGATGCGGGCAATGTGAAAATATTTAATCATTAGGCCGCTCGATTTGACAATTCGCTGCGGCGGTAGATTTCTTTGATAATGTCTTCGGCGGAAGGATCTTCGATAGTCAAATCATCAAAACCTGTCTTGGGCATAACCGCTTGAAGTAGGGATTCAATCGACGTTTCATCGGTTGAAACGGACAGTTTAAGGTGATGGGGCATTTTTTCCAGCACCCGAACGCCCGCAAGGTCCAAATCTATTTGGGGTTCTTTCATGGCCAAGGTCACAACCTTCTCACGAATGTAGGAAGAGCGCAGGTCTTTAACCTTCTGGTCTGTGACAATCTGGCCGTGGTCAATCACAATCACACGATCACAAACCCGCTCCATATCTCCGGTATCGTGCGAGGTCAAAAGAACAGTCGTTCCATCCATTTCCGATGTTTGGCGAACCAAATCGCGGATGACTCCTTTCGAGACCACATCCAGCCCCACTGTGGGCTCATCCAGAAATAATATTTTTGGTTTGTGGATAAGGCTGGCAATAATTTCACAGCGCATTCTCTCCCCGAGCGAGAGTTGCCGAACGGGCCTGTGAACCAAATCTGTAGCCGCAAAAGCCTCAAGTAGTTCTGCAATACGCCGCTTGGCTATCAGTGGGTCAAGTTCATAAGCGTAGGTAAGCATATCAAAGGTATCGCTAGCCGGCAGGTGATACCAAAGCTGGGACCTCTGTCCAAATACCGTTCCGATTTGCCGTGCCAATGCCGAACGATCAATCCACGGAGTCAGGCCATTGATCTGCACCTCTCCACTATCTGGATGCAAAATACCGCAAAGCATTTTGATGGTGGTTGACTTTCCCGCGCCATTCGGCCCGACAAAGGCTACCCGTTCCCCTTGTTCAAGAGAGAAAGAGAGATTGCGGACCGCTTCGGAGAACGTAAATTCCGGCATAAAAAAAGATTTGAAAGCCCCCTGCCCTTTTTTGCGAAGCTTAAAGCGTTTGGTCAGGTTTTTAACTTCGATGGCAATGTTCACGTTTGTAGCACTCCGGCCATAGATAAAAACTCCCGCAATCTAGCAGTTTCTGGATTGGCCAGAATAGCGGGGGTTCCTGATTCTACCACTTTTCCGCCTTCCATGAAGACAATCTGGTCTGCCATTCTGCGGGCAAAACCCACCTGATGGGTAATCAGAAAAACACCTATCCCCTGCTCTTTCAAATGGCTTAATTTGGTCAAAATCCGGCCAGCCTGTTCCACATCAAGAGCCGAGGTAATTTCATCCAGCAACAAATAACGCGGGTTAAGGATAAGGGCGCGAGCCAGAGCCACACGTTGACGCTGCCCCAAAGAGGACTCGTTGGGGTAGTTATTGATAAACCCATCCATTTCAAAAAGGCGAATGAGCCCTATAAGGTCTTTCTCACACCCTTCGGGGTTATGCTTACGAGCAGGAAGAAGAATGTTTTCCCGCAAGGTCAAATGCGGCCACAGAAAAAGAGATTGAAAAACAACCGTAAGATGGGGCCACGGTGCAACAATTTTTTCTTTGGGGTTCATTGGGAATTGATAGTCCGTCTCATCAATCGCGATGCTTCCCTTGTCTGGATAATCGAGCATAGCCAAAGCGCGGAGCAAGGTTGTTTTCCCCGTTCCGCTGGGCCCAATCGCACAGGTAATGGTGCCCGGCGCAATATCCAGATCAATCCCGCGCAGGACATGGTTACTGTCAAAAGATTTATGAATGTCTCTAGCGGATAGCATTTTCACTTATTCGTCGAAAATTTATTTCATTTCATATGGTTTATATACCGGAAGAATAGCTCCCGGGTACTCTTCGTATTTCTTAAGAATGCGGTCCACTTGGCTCCCGTTTATTAGCTGCAAAAACGCCGTGTTAAGCATCACTTCGAATTTATGGTCGTTTTGTGGAACGGCAATTACGCTGGCGTAAACCCGAACAGGGTTCTTAACTGCCACGTTTTTAATTTTCCCAGGATTTTTTTCTTCAAATTTAGCCCCATCGCGCAGCGAGAGAAATGTCACATCCGCCTTCCCAGCTGAGATCTCCATAAAGTTTTGGGAAACTTCCGTCATGTTGGGAAGCGACACAATTTGTGCTTTTGAAAAATCTTGTTTGGCGATGAGAGCTGAAATTTGGCCGTCCGAAGAACTAATACGTACTGCAGGGTTGTTAATCGCCATGATGTCTTTATCAAAGCGCGTGTCGTCCGCACGGACATAGGCCCCTACCGGCATATAATAAAGGGGAGTGCTAAATCCTATGTATCCCAACTTCGCATCTACCGGATTTTGCCAATAGTTAAAGCAAATCGCATCATACCGTCCAGTTTGCAACCCCGTATTCATAGTGGCAAAACCAACTTCCTCTGCCCACTCAATTTTGACATCCAAAAGCCTTCCTGCCTCCTCCATAATATCGTAAATAATGCCTGAGAGGGCTCCCGTATTCAGGTCCTTGATGATATGGGGAGGAAGAACGACATACCCGCACCGAATTGTTCCTGTCCGCATGACGCGGTCATAGCTAGATTCCTTTGGGGAATCCTCGGCCCATGCGGGCATCGCAAGAAACAAAAGCAT
>CAYZAR010000202.1:0-3010 GCA_964476455.1 uncultured Micavibrio sp. | reverse complement strand
GTCGATGAGTCCATCGAAGGATTTGCGCGGGCTTGTTTCAATTACGCTCTGGATCGTAACTATCCATTATACCTTTCCACGAAGAATACGATTCTCAAGGCCTATGACGGACGCTTCATTGACATTTTTGCTAGCGTCTATGAAAAAGACTTTAAGGCCAAGTTCGAAGCACAAAAATTATGGTACGAACACCGCTTGATTGATGACATGGTGGCCTTCGCCGTCAAATCAAACGGCGGAATGTTGTGGGCGTGCAAGAATTACGACGGAGATGTTCAGTCAGACGTTGTGGCCCAAGGATTCGGCTCGCTCGGACTCATGACCTCTGTTTTGTTAACACCTGATGGGAAAATTGTCGAAGCCGAAGCCGCTCACGGAACTGTCACCCGCCATTATCGCTTGTGGCAAAAGGGAGAACCAACCTCAACAAACCCCATCGCTTCGATTTTTGCGTGGACGCAAGGTCTTAAGTATCGCGGAAAATTTGATGGAAATGCAGAGCTGGTGGCCTTTGCCTCCGCGCTCGAAAAAGCCTGTGTTGCCACGGTGGAGCAAGGCGATATGACCAAGGATTTGGCTTTGCTGGTTGGAAAAGATCAAAACTATTTGACAACCGAAGCCTTTATGGACAAAGTCGCCGCAAACTTGGATAAAAACCATCCGTAGAGTCTGGGTTGTATATATTTTTCTAAATCTCTTATTTATAAAGATTGGGTATCATTCGAGGCGATGAGACAAAAGCTTGGGAGACAAATGTCGGGGATTTGCATAATGAGAAAAACATTCAAACGCAGCTTGCTGGCCGCGACATTTTTAGCCGCCTTTTCCTTGTCCGCTCAAGCGGCTGTGGGGTCCGGCGATACCAAGCCAAGCAAAGGGGCCAAGACAGAAGCTTCGGCAGCTTTGAGCGCGGGGAAAAGTCGTTTCTCTGAAAACTATGTTGGTGAGATGAAGAGCGTAACGGCTCGTTACGAAGATACGCTGGTTCATATTGGCCGCGATTATGATGTTGGGTTTGTTGAAATGCGGGCGGCCAATCCGTCTTTGGATCCTTGGATTCCCGGGGACGGGGCTCATGTCGTTATCCCGACCATGCATTTGCTGCCTAACGCTCCGCATGAAAGCGTGGTGATTAACCTTGCAGAAATGCGGATGTTTATTTTTACCTCCCCCTATAAGCCGCCTTTGACGTTTCCGATTGGCATCGGGCGAGATGGACTCAAAACGCCAGTGGGCGTCACCCAAGTGATGCGCAAAAAAGAGGGGCCGATTTGGACCCCAACAGACCGGATGCGCCGTGAAGACCCGACCCTTCCTCCGTTTGTAGAGCCCGGGCCAGACAATCCAATGGGAACCCATGCCCTGTATCTTGGCTTTCAGACCATCGCCATTCACGGAACCAACAAGCCTTACGGAATCGGACGGCGTGTCAGTAGCGGGTGTATCCGTATGTTCCCAGAAGACATTACCCGCGTTTATGATCTCGTCCCTGTTGGGGCGAAAGTCACCGTGGTTGACCAGCCCATCAAAGCCGGTTGGATTGGGGATCGTCTTTTCCTCGAAGTTCACCCAACCCAAGAGCAGGCTGCCTTGATGGAAAGAGAAGGGGCTGTTCCCGATTACCAAATGTCAGAACAGGATTTAAGTTTTATTATGAAAGTCGCTGGACCTGCTGTTGAAAAATTGGATTGGGCCGAAATTCGCAAAGTAGTCAAAGAACGCAAAGGCTATCCGGTTCCGATTGCCAATCGGGCGGTGGCTCGTCCTTCTCCAGAAACCAGTGGCCGCTCTTCCTGCCGCGCCTGCGGCGGCTTCGAAACCTGAGCCTCAACAAAAAGTTGTCCTTGATGTTGAAAAGAAATCCTCTTCCGTTGATGAGCAGAACTATCGGGATTAGGACGCGCTGAAGGTCTTTTGTCTATCTTGTCTTTGTAGAATAGGCGGAGTAAAAGTAGAAATCATCCGAATAAAAACCAGTCAAGCAACGAAGATAAAAGGAAAAGAAAATGGGCGAAGCAGTAAAACATTTTGATCTTTTAACGTTGACGACCGAAATTGTTGCCTCTCATCTGTCCAATAATTCGGTTCCGGTTTCTGAGATTCCTGCTTTGATTGAGCGAGTGTTTAAGACCCTCTCCCATGTGGGCGGTGAGACTTTGCCCACAACTGTTTCTTCTGAGCGTCCCCAACCAGCCGTTCCTATTCGGAAATCGGTTATGGCCGATTACATTGTTTGTCTGGAAGATGGTAAAAAACTGAAAATGCTCAAACGTCACCTGAAGACAGCCTACAACATGACACCAGAGCAATATCGTGATCGCTGGGGGCTCGCTGCTGACTATCCGATGGTTGCCCCGAACTACGCCAAACAGCGGAGCAAGCTGGCCAAAGATATTGGGCTTGGAACCTCAGGTCGCCGGAGCACAAAAAAACGGTAGGACAACAGGAGTGACGGTGGGCAAAAATGACGGGAACTGTTTTTTAGGAGTTCTCTAGAGCCATTTTCTTTGGTGCGGCGCATAATGACCTTCCCTCTCTTCCCATGATAGGGTTAGCAGAAATCCTGAAATTGATCTTATCAAAGCAGAGGGACACCATGTCATTCGAAGAACGATTTAATCCTCCCCAACAGCTTGCAAAAACAGCTCATATCACCGCAGAGAAATATAGAGAATATTATGAATGGTCTATGCAAGATCCAGATGGATTTTGGGCCGAAATGGCCAAGCGGCTTGATTGGATCAAGAGTCCAACTCTCATCAGCAATTCAACCTTTGAAGGCGATGTTTCCATCAAGTGGTATGAAGACGGCATTTTGAATGCGTGTTACAACTGCGTGGATCGGCACTTGCCGCATCGCGCTCAGCAAACCGCTTTGATTTGGGAGAGTGATGACCCTTCTGTTGATTCTCGTGTGACTTATGCAGATCTCAAAGATCATGTCTGCCGTCTGGCCAATGCGCTCAAGGCCAAGGGCGTCAAAAAAGGTGACCGCGTGACCATCTATATG
>CAYZAR010000201.1:298-3034 GCA_964476455.1 uncultured Micavibrio sp. | reverse complement strand
CGGCGGGCGTTGCTGGAAGAGAGCTGATAAATAAAAAAGCCAGCAATTAAGCTGGCTTTTTGATTCTTTAATAATGAGCCAAAGGCCTATTTGCTGAAAGTGATTTCAACACGGCGGTTAGCAGGCTCACGAACACCATCTGGTGTTGGGACCATCAGGGCATCCTCCCCTTTGCTGTCAACAGCCAAGAGACCAGCATCAATGCCGTGAGCCGCCAAGGCATCACGAACCGCATTGGCGCGTTTGGCCGAGAGGCGTTTGTTGTAAGATTTTGGACCTGATGCATCAGCATGGCCAACAACATTCACACTCGTAACGCGCTGTTTGGCAATTTCCGCTGCAACGGAATCGAGGACACTATTTCCACCAGCATCAACTTTTGCGGAGTCAAAGTCAAAGAAGACAAGATATTTTGCATCTTCTGGAGCCATTGGGGTGACGGGAGCTGCGCCAGCCGTAACCGGAGGCATTGCCTCATCAGCCGGAGGAGCAATCATTCCACCCAATGCGTTCATAGCATCCGCAAATTGACTTTTGCAGGAAAGAATTTCAGATGTCTGCCAGTTTTCTTCTTGTTGCTCGATCCAACAATCAAAACGGGACTGGGCAGTGGCAGCAGCTTTCGCATTTGTTTCGCGAGCCCCACGGTCCAAAGCGGCAACCAAGCTAGCGCGAGCGGCAGAGAGTTCTTCAATATGTTCTGGCTTGAGATTCCAGTCAGATACGGGCTCAGGCAGGACAACTTCGCCAGCTGCGGCAGCCAAGCCTTTGCGGGCAAAATGCAGCGCGTCAGGATAATCAAACTCTATATTCTGCTCACGGTTGGCAAAGTCGCGATACTCGGCGGACAAAGCCTGAGTAAAAGGACTACCAACGGCGTTGGCCTGATTAAGGGCCTCAACCTCTGAGTGGCTTTTGTAACCATTACACCCAGCTAAGACCACGATAACGGCCAGAAGGGAAATACCGCGTAAATTTTTCATAAACTGCTCCTTAAGCAAAGCACCAAAATTTAAATGTAGTGTGAGAGTCTTACAGAGTTTTAACCCATATTGTAAAGCGGCTTTTTTTATCTACGCACCGTGATTTGAAGGATTTTTGTCCAGAGGATGAAAACAGTGCAAAAAACACTAGCAGCAAGGGTAAAATTGGAGTATCAGGTCATGCTTCTTAGTGGTGGCGTGCGGGTGTAGCTCAGTGGTAGAGCATCAGCTTCCCAAGCTGAGGGTCGCGAGTTCGATACTCGTCGCCCGCTCCAAGAGAACTAAGCCTTTCAGCGATTTTTTCAGTTTTCTGAATTTCTTTGGGGTTCGGAATATAACAAAGCCCAAAAACACGGGTGTATTTTTGGGCTTTTGATTTTACCTGATTTTTTCCATGTTCTACGAAGGAACAAGTTCATCCCGTACGAACAAGAGGCCGTAGTTTTGAGCAGGCTGGTCATCATTCGGCCCACACCATTTAACGTCTCTTGTTGAGGAATTGACGGTTAAAACACTTCCGTCACAGATCAACCCTCCTCCGACTCCGGGGGCAACCCCTCTGGTCGAAGAAAGCCAAGCTGTTTCAGGCGCATGGACAGGAAGATTCGTTCCGCACTGTCTAAAAATTTCTCTAAGTTCAGCTGGAGTGGCAAGGCGGGCTAGAGTGTCGGCATCAACGACTGCTTGTGCCAAGTCGGTGGCCTGTTCCCAGTTGAGGTTTCTTTGGATATTTTCTCTGTCAACCGAAATAGGGCAAAGGGTGGTCGGAGAAACAATGGTAGGAACCCAATTTGAGCTTGCTTCCCTATCTTCTTGTTTGAGTCTTACGGCCAATTCTGCTGCCCAATTTAGAAAAAAGCCATAAACGATCTTGGGAAAAGCAACGGCTGGATGTGAGTGAGACATTTTCTTTCTCCTTAGTTTTCAGAACAACAAAACGGGTTATGCTCTCCGATCAGAGATTTTGCAAACTTTTTCTGGCTAAAAAACCAAGTGCGACACTATGGCGCAAAGCAGAGTGAGGGGGCATGGTGCGTAATTTTAGAAAAATTCCCTTGACATTTTGATAATATAGTAGGAATATAGTCCTTATTCAAGGCCACTGGTGCGTCCCGCATCCGTGGCCTTTTCTTTTTAACAACGCAGCGCAGGGGGGTCTCCATGAAAATAGAGTTGTCCAAACCTTTTGCCAGTAACAGCCTTGTGGAAGAATATGACGTGGTTCAGATGAAAAAGATTTTGAACCGTCTCGGCTATTATTTCCCTTACGAAAAAGTTGGAATCACAGGCATTGCCGATAAGGAAGTATTTGAAACACTGAAAAAATTTCAAAAAGATCATAATCTTCCTGCGACATGGACGGCCAAACCGGATGATGAAACAATCAAGGCTCTGAACAAAGAAGCGTCCAAAACGCCAGACGGCCAATATGTTTGGCGCACGGTAGAGGATGGCAAAGTTCGTGCGGCGCACGCGCAGTATAATCGAAAAATCCGCGCATGGAGCGAATCTCCAGACCCGGGAGAGGATTACAATTGTCGCTGCTGGGCGGAGCCGCTTTCCGATTCTGCAGAAGCTCGAAAGGATGCTATCCTTGGAAAAGGAGAAGCCGATTTTACATTGAAGCCAGATCTTCAGCCCGTCAGCGATAAACCTTGGTACGCTTTGGATGCGATGAGCGAAGTCAATGAAAATCAGACCATTATCGAAGAAGAAGCCAAAGAAGCAGGACTCAATCCAGATTTTATTAAGG
>CAYZAR010000201.1:0-288 GCA_964476455.1 uncultured Micavibrio sp. | reverse complement strand
AAACGACACAGGGGTATTATGATGAGTATTTTCCACTTAAAAAATCTATTCGTCCGATGAACATACAGGCAGAATATTGGAAAGACCTTGGATATTCTAGAGAGGATCTGATGAATTCTAAACTTAATATCCGTGCGGGTATTAACTTGATTAGGCGCATACATTCACAGATACCTCATGCATCGGTATCTGAGGTAGCAACTCTTTACAACGACCTAAACGCAAAAAGGATTACTGATTATGGTGCCCGTGTTGCACGCATCATGAAAGAAAAGCCGTGGTTAAAGG
>CAYZAR010000200.1:0-3070 GCA_964476455.1 uncultured Micavibrio sp. | reverse complement strand
ATCAAAAATTACTTTTTTTCAAAAAATTAAGCAAGAGGCTGGGAGACTATCCAAAAACCACGGCGACGACAAGACAGAACGCGACAAAAACGCTGCCTTAATCTATCTGGCAGGCCCAACATTCCAACGTTCAATCACAACCCCCATAACCTCACTCTCCAGATTTTTCATGTACATCGGAACACGACCGACCTGAACTTCTACGAGAACTTTCTGACTTTGCGCACTGAGACGTTGGCCCTTTTCAATCTTTTTGATGCTTTGATCGTAATAGGTTAACAAAAGAGGAATCCGGTAAACCCAGTGATATGTTCCATCCAGAGGAGCTTCTTTAAGCAAAGTTGGTGTCCCATCGGTAATGGCCTGAAGTCGCATTTTGTTGCTCTCCAAAGAATTCAACAACCCCATACGTGTCAAATAGCTCTGGTATTCCTGAAACCCGTAAGGCAGGAAGGAATATTCTATTTTTTTGCTGTCTTCCGCCCATGTCGACGGATTGATGGAAAGAGCATCCGTTACGGCTCCGGCGACCCACTCCCCTACTTGTTCGGGGCTGCGATGAGCCTTATCCAAAGACTCTGTGCTATTCTGGTCATTGCCGTTATGCTCATAAATCGTCATCAGATTTTTTTGGGAATCAGTTTTGGGCGGAGCTGTTTTACCGTTTCCAAAAGGAGCCTGCAAAGTTTTCTCAGGCGGCGGACCACCCCCTCCCTCTTCCGAAGGAGCCCCGAACAGTTTCTGCCAGAACGAAACCTCGGCCTGAGCAAGACCAATTCCCCCTAGCCAAAACAGGCCAAGGGTCACGAGAAAAAACCCTAAAAATTTCATTTCTTTATATTGGCCCGACAAAAAAAAGGAGGAACAACTGACTTCATAGTACCAATTGCTTGGCCTATTTTCACTATGTTTTCAAGCCGACGGTCTAAAAAAGCCTGCGTCACAATAGCCTCTTTGCTCTCATCCGTGATCCAGACCATAAAAGTCCCCATCAAAACCGAGGAAAGCAGCCCCCTTTTGGTATAACGGTTGTAATCGGTTGAGGTATCCCCTGCCCAGTTCCAAATGCGGTCTGAGGTTCTGTAAAGCACCCGCTGTCCATAAAGGGCCCTTGTTGGCACACTCCAAAAAGCAAGGCTTTTCCTCACTTCTTCCTTTTGATGCTCGACAAGCGCCAATCGGGTCAGAACTGCTAGCCGTATGCGGTCTCTCACCCGCAAAGAGGAGGAAGGGACCTCTTCAAGATTAGCAAGCATCTGCCGATCCACATAGTCTGCGTAATGGGCCACAACATCGGCAAGGCCCCCGGGAAACATAGAATTTACCATATCGTCTTGATATCCACAAATACGGGCGGTCTCAGCTACGTTTTCCCACGACCAACCTTTGTCTCTGACATGGGGCAAGATCGCTTCCAAAAGAGTATCGCGAATGGCTATCGAATGAACTGTCATGGGTGTTCCTTAATAATGTCTCGGAAAGCGTATCAGGCTCCTTTCCGCTTGAAAAGTTTTGTATGTATTGCAGCGCAACGCACAGACAGGTATGACTAGATGTATCATGACTTCAAAACCGCCACCTCCACCCGTTACGGCCACGACCAAAACTGAAAACCTCGGCAATCGGGTTAAGCGGTATGGGCAAGTTTCAACAACAATGGCAGGTCTTGCAGCACGTCTAGCCGGAGAAAAATTTTTAGGCCTTAAAATTGAGAAAGAGTCCCACGCACACGACCTTATGCGCACACTCGGAAATTTGAAGGGCCCTTTGATGAAAGTCGGGCAGATCCTCGCCACAATTCCCGAAGCCCTTCCCCCTGAATATGCCGAAGCCTTTCAGGAACTCCAATCCAACGCTCCTCCGATGGGATGGTCCTTTGTTCGCCGCCGGATGCGCTCGGAGCTAGGGCCAGACTGGGAAAAAAACTTCAAGTCTTTTGAACAAACCGCAGCCGCAGCGGCCAGCCTTGGCCAAGTTCATAAAGCTATCACTCTGGATGACCGTTTGGTTGCCTGTAAACTTCAATATCCGGACATGGAATCGGCCATTATCGCGGACCTCAATCAGCTCAAACTAGTCTTCTCCCTATACGAAGCTTACGACAATGCGATTCAAACCTCGCTCATCCACGCCGAACTAGAGGAACGTCTGCACGAAGAACTTGATTACCAGCTCGAAGCGAAATACGAAACTCTCTACCGAAAAATTCTGGCCAAAGAAAAAAATATTCATGTACCAGAAATCATTCCGTCTCTTTCGACCAACCGCCTTTTAACTAGCACATGGCTAGAAGGCGAAAAAATTCTTTCCTTTAAGAATGCTAAAATTGATACTCGCAACAACATTGCGATGAATATGTTTCGAGCTTGGTATGTGCCGCTTTACTATTACGGACTCATTCACGGCGACCCGCATTTGGGGAACTATTCAGTTTGCCCTAACCTATCCATTAACCTGCTTGATTTTGGCTGTGTGCGAATTTTTCCACCCGAGTTTGTTGGCGGAGTGATTAACCTCTATCATGCCCTCTTGCATGAAGACATGGCTCTCGCGGTTTATGCCTATGAAACGTGGGGGTTCAAAGACCTGAACAAAGGCCAGATCGAAACTCTGACAATTTGGGCGCGGTTTCTTTACGGCCCTCTGCTAGAAGATAAATCACGAGTTATTGGCGAAACCAAAAACGGCGTTTATGGAAGAGACACAGCCCGCAAAGTTCACCAGAAACTGCGGGAGTTTGGCGGGGTCAAGGTCCCCCGCGAATTTGTCTTTATGGATAGAGCTGCTTTGGGGCTAGGCTCAGTCTTTATTCACTTGCAGGCCGAGATTAACTGGCACCAATTATTCGAAGGGCTTATTGACGGGTTTGCCCCTGAAACCCTGAGAAAACGGCAAACCGATGCCTTAAAGGCCGCAAAGATCAAGGCTTCTTAATTAAGGGCTTGCTTTTAGAAAAGCGGTAGGCTACAAGACACACGCTCCAAGCATTTAAGGAAGCTGTCATTTTTCTTTGGACGCGGGGTGGAGCAGCCCGGTAGCTCGTCAGGCTCATAACCTGAAGGTCGTCAGT
>CAYZAR010000199.1:0-3142 GCA_964476455.1 uncultured Micavibrio sp. | reverse complement strand
CTATCAGGAACCATTGAAATTCCGCTGTTTCTGAAGTCAGGAGTCACACGATTCGAAAACAGTTTCTGGGCCACCGTCCAGTCTTTCCTTGTTCCCACCCTTTTGATGCTGCCTTCGGCTTACTTATGGACACATAGCCCCCATTTTGCCGGCTTTGATATTTTTTCACTGGCCGCTAGGTTCTCACTCGAATACGTTCTTTCCGGAGTCGTTTTTCTAGCAGCCGTTTTTATAGCTGTCTCTTTTCTCAGAAAAGATGCCTTTTTTTTGAGGTTTGTTACAGCCCTCAACTGGACTGCCCTTTTCCTGTTCGTTTTGCAAGCTTTCACCTTCGCTTTGCTGAGTACAGGGGTCCTAAATTGGCCGAACGCACAAGTCTTCTTGATGGTCCAGATGGTATATGGCCTCTTATTTCAGGCTTTTCTCATTGCGCGTTGTTTTGATGTCCACTGGGGTCTTGCTATCGCCCTTGCGGCGGTTCACTACGGGATTTCACAGGGAACAAGCCAGTTTTTGGGCCCAATTCAAAACGGCTAAGAACTTGTTTGTTCACCACGTGGAACCCTAAGCCAGTCAGAAGATTTCCCACGCAAATCGCCGCAAAAACCCCCACAGGACCCGCAACAGCATACCCTAGATAAATAGCGGGAATGGCAAGAACAACCATCTTCACCAGCAGCATAAGGGTAGAATATTGGGGTTTTCCCATCGCATTATAAGCCGATCCCCAACAGTTGACCACATTGCTAAGCCCGTAAGAAATAGGAACCACAACAAAATAAAGAGCCAAAATCGGCTGAACCAAGATGTCTTTGGTAAAAACGTGAGAGAGGGGATCCGCAAACGCACCCAAAACCAACGCAACCCCCAAAGACCAAAGCACGCAAAACCCAAGCGCATCGCGGAGAGCTTCGCGAATACGAACAAAATTTCGGGCTCCCCAGTTCTGACCAATAATAGGAGCCATCCCCACCGAAACCGCCATCATAATAATGAAGGCAAAAGCTTCAACGCGAGAGGCCACCCCGAAAGCCGCAACTGCCTCAGGGCCAGATTTTGAAAGAACGGCGTTGATATTGGAGTTGAGCAAAGAGGGCAGGATATTGGTTAGTCCCGCCGGAATGGCAATAACCAGCAACCGCCGCGCCGAATCGCCAAAATGCAGCAAATTGCGAATATGCGCAAAATCGAAGAGAGCCTTGCGGTTCATGAACCACACCCCTGCCAGCATAGCGAACGTATTCGAAAAGATCGTACTAATCGCCGCCCCCTGAATTTCCAGCCGAGGAGCACCAAACAAACCAAAAATTAGAATGGGGTCCAGCAACGCATTGGTAAGAGCAGCAATTGTCATGATAAGAGCAGGAATGACCGTATCCCCTGTTGCCCGCAAGGCAGCATTCCCCACCACAGGCATACTGACAATAAAGGTTCCCATGAAATACAAAGTCATATAATCCCGAATATGGGGCATAAGAGCCTCCGGTGCTCCCATATGCCGAAAAATCGGGTCAAGCAAAGCAAGGCCAAGAGCCGCAACCCCCATACTCACCAACAAAACCAACAAAATACCGTGAGACGTTACCCGTTTGACGTCCTCCGTTTTTTTCTCGCCAATCAAGCGGGAAATCACCGAAGACATAGCAATCCCGAACCCCAGAAAAACGCTAAACATGGCATAAGTTACTGGAAACGTGTAACTAATCGCGGCCAGAGCCTCTGTCCCCAAACGCGAGACGTAGTAAGTGTTCACCAACTGAAAGCTGATGAGAGCAAGAAGTCCCCATATCATAGGAATTGTTAAGCGGATGAGATGAGAGCGAACACTCCCAGTGGTCAGATCGCCTTTGCCAGCAAATGAACTCATAGCCAGACTTATACAGCGATGGCCATTATCTGTATAGCCGCCTTTGTATTTCATAATAATTTAATATTTTTGCCATAAAGTTATAGCATTAAGTAAAAAACAAGAGGAGTGAAGTAGATATGGTAGATTTTCTTGGGCAAATACTAGGACGGGTAGGACGGGAAGCAGGACAAGCACTAGGACAGGCAGTAAGGAATGGTGTACAAGAGGTGGTGCGGCCTGACCCGCGAACCCCCACGCCGGGAGGAGAGTTTGGCAAAGCAGCGGGTCTTAAGGGCTATGCTGCTGCGCAGGGAAATTTGGGCGAGCAAGTTGCCAAATTGCCCGAGACGTTCGATTTGGGAAAAAGCCGTGCTTTGTCCTCGCTGGTTGAGCATTCTTTGGCCGCACTTGGATTCATGGACAAACAGAAAGCCGATGGAAATCTTGATAGGGCATCCTTGGAAGCCATGAACAAATTTCGCGCACAATACCAACAGCTTCCTCTCACCTCCTTTGAAGAGTTTGGTAAGGGGGATATTGGACAATTGCTGAATGACCTTTCGCAAAAACCAAACGCTGAAAAAAACCGCGTTCTCTCTCAAGCAGGCGGTCTTTTGCAAAGAGGGCTTGGCGAGCTTCCGCAGCAAAGTTCCATTTTTGGCGGATACGGAACCGCCTCCCCTGAAGCAAGAGGACCGAAAATCGAACCGTAAAGGCCAAAAAACTCAGCTTTCCCGTCGAAAAGCACTTGAGACAGATTCAGGTGATTGCAGTTCTGCCTCTAGCCTCCTCCCCGTCGCCTCTGGCGAGGCGGTGTGGCGGGCCAGCAGAACGTAGAAAGTCGGCACAACAAACAAGGTGAAAAAGGTGGAGAAAATAACCCCGCCAAAAATCACCACGCCAATAGGAAAGCGGCTTTCCGATCCGGCCCCGCTTGCCAAAAGAAGTGGGGTCGCGCCTGCTACCGCCGAAAGTGATGTCATAATAATAGGACGCAACCTCTGTTCAGCAGCGGTTTTAATGGCTTCAATAAATTCAACCCCTTGGTCACGGAGCTGGTTGGTAAACTCAACAATCAAAATCCCGTTCTTGGCAGCAAGGCCCACGAGCATAATCAAGCCAATCTCGGTATAAATATTCAGCGTAGAATTGGTCAAAAACAGCCCCCACAAAGCCCCCACAACCGCAAGAGGAACTGTCGTCATGATAACGAGAGGATGAATCCAGTTCTCGAACTGCGCCGCAAGAAACAAATAGACAGCAAGCAGGGCAAGAGCAAAAACAAGATAAATG
>CAYZAR010000198.1:0-3151 GCA_964476455.1 uncultured Micavibrio sp. | reverse complement strand
TAATTAATACTATCTGGAAATTAATACCTTCGCATTTGAGTTAGAGAATCCAAAAGATGAAGAACAGAAATGGCTCACAATTTTTAGAACCCATAATCCTAACAAAGAATGCGGCTATACGAGTTTCAATTTTTTCTTTAAGGGAAACGGATTACAAGAAGAACTTCTAAAATAAATTATCTTGCAAAGCCGCATAATTTTGTGTTCTCATCAGAACATGATGATTTTTCTCTTGTCCACTCATGCTGATTTTTGCAACCCGTCCCTCAAGTGGAACGGATGCGCGGAGTATCTCCGAACTGCGAGTGGGCTGATCTGAAAAACCTGTCAGCCGCCGATAACCGGAAAGGCTGACAGACTCTTTTTTCTATCCCCCCTGTTTCCTTTCCAAAAATTTTTAGAATTTTGAAGAAAGGAAAATTTTGCCATGACCAAAGAAACAGATGTGATCTTGATTGACATTCCAATGCCAATCCTCACGCCGAGGCTGTTCATTCGGAACGTCCTTCCCGGGGATGGAAAATCTATGCACGAAGTGAAACTGGAATCATGGGATGATCTGGTCAAATGGATGCCGTGGACAAAGCAGGGAATCGGAACAGTAGAAGATTCAGAAAAAATTATCAGGTCCAACTACGCCAAGTTCATTTTGCGCGAAGACATGATGATGACGGCCTTTGACCGGACCACTGGCCAGATGGTGGCTATGGGCGGTCTTCACCGATTCGACTGGGAATTTCGGCGGTTTGAAATTGGCTATTACGTGAGATCAAGTCTGCACAATCAGGGGATTGCAACGGAACTGGCTAATGCCCTGACCCGCTTTGCCTTTGGAGCCTTGGCGGCGCGGCGCGTTGAGATTATGGCGGCCACAAGCAATGCCGCAAGCCGCAGAGTCATAGAAAAACTAGGGTTCCAGCTTGAATCGCTTCGGGAGGCTGATGCGTTTCTTCCTGATGGCAGCATCACGGGACACGCCGAATATGTTCGCTACTCTGCCAAAGGATTACCCGATTTGAAAGTTGAATGGAGTCAGACATGATAAAAGAAAACATCATAAAGTATTTGCCGATTGTCACAGACCGTCTAATTGTTAGAATGCCAACCTCTGAAGATGTTGCTGAAATTCACGCTGCCAAGGCGGCCATGTGGCATGACCTTCATCTGTGGATGTCATGGGCGTTTGATGAAGCAAAATCCATTGAGTCAACGCGCAGCTTTGTTGAGACAAATAGCCCCAAAAGCATTCCTCTGATTGCCATTCGTAAGGACACCGAAGAGTTTTGTGTTTGCACTGGAATAGATGGCAACGACAACACTTTTGAAACTATATCAACCGGATATTGGGTTCCCCTGAGTCAACAAGGAAATGGCTTTGCCACGGAAGCCACTGCCGCGGTTCTCCGCTTTGCCTTTCTACTGGCTGGATCAAAACGGGCAGAAATTTGCTATCACGAAGGTAACGAAAAAAGCCGGAAAGTCATCGAAAAGCTTGGGTTTAGCTTGGAAAAAATAAACATCAAAACCGGAAAGCGTTGTCTGGACGGCACTCCTATTGATATTTTTGATTATGCCATGACCGATCCGTCATCGATTCCTATGTACAATGTGAAGTGGTGTTTGCCATGAATGAACAAGATTGTCAGCGGAATATCCGTTTGATGCTTATCTATACGTTTCTAATCAACTGCATTGTCATTTTGCCAGTTCTCATTCCCTATTACCGCGATGTCATAGGGTTGAGTTTCCGTGACTTCTTGCTGATTGAAAGTATTTTCTCGGCAACCATTGTTGTGTTTGATGTTCCAACCGGATGGCTGGCCGATACATGGGGGCGTCGCTATTGTCTGATTGTCTCGGCTTTTCTTGCTTTTGCGGGATTCTTCGGGCTTTTCTGGGCAACGAATATTTGGCACGCCATCGCGTGTGAGATATTGCTCGGGATTCATGTTGCTCTGTCTTCAGGAGCAAACTCGGCTTTGTTGTATGATACGTTACTGAGCCGGAACCGCGAATCCGAATACAAAAAAATTGAAGGGAAGAGAATCAGTTTTCAATTTTATGGGGCCTGCTTTGCCAGTATCCTTGGCGGTTATCTCTATACGATTGATGCTCATCTTCCCCTCAGCGTTGAGCTGTTTTTTGTGGCAGGGGCGGTTCTAATGACATGGTTTCTGGTTGAACCAGAACGCCATAAGGCCCGCACAGAGAAACACCCCCTCACGGATATTCGTGAAACGATGGTCTATGCCTTGCACGGACACCGTGAAGTGGCGGGACTGATTGTTATCATGTTGCTTCTTTTTTCGACCACCAAAATCTGCTTATGGGCTATTCAGCAATATATGGCGGAAATGAAAATTCCCGAGTCGTTCAATGGCTGGATTTTTGCCGGAGTTATGCTGGTTGCCGCAGTTTCTGCGCATCTTGGCCACAGAATTTTCCCTACCTGTAAAGGGAAGACCGCGCTGCAGATTTTGTTGGCGGTGATGATTCTTTTCCTGCTGGTGGCGGGAATGAAAAACACCTATTTGGGCTTGTTTCTGATTTCGCTTGAAGGGTTTTTCTTCGCCTATGGGATGCCCAGAGCGCAAGAGGCCATCAACCGCCTTGTTGATTCAGGGCGGCGAGCTACCATCCTGTCAACGGCCAGTCTTGCCACATCGCTCATGTTCATTCCGACCAGTCAGCTATTTGGCTACATCACCGATTCATGGGGCATTGGCAATGGACTTTTGGTTCACGCCGCAATTCTGGCAATACTGGGCAGCGGGGCAGTGTATTACAGCCATCGCCGTTCTCACCAAGAGAGGTTAACCGCAACAGGGGCATGATCGCTGGTTTGTTTCCAATCTCTGGCCTCCGTCAGAACATGATGCGAGGCCAGATTTTTTTTAAGCGGTGGCGTGACCCAAATGTGATCGAGCCTCCGCCCTCTATTCGAAGATTTCCAATCGCGGTTGCGATACGACCACCATGTATAACATTTCTCGGTCTCTGGCACGAAATGCCGCGCCGCATCTGTCCATTCTAGACTAGATTGGAATGCGGAAAGTTTTTCGGTTTCAATGGGTGTATGCGAGACAACATCTAGTAATTGCTTATGCGACCATACGTCATGCGGTAAAGGAGCGATATTAAAATCACCAAC
>CAYZAR010000197.1:0-3177 GCA_964476455.1 uncultured Micavibrio sp. | reverse complement strand
ATACCAGCCACACCCTCAGATCCCATTTTGGCCAATGTTCCTAAGACCGCACCTACCCAGCCGGAAAGAGCCGATTCGATTCCCTCACGGATTGCATGAAATAAGTGCTCAAGTGGGGGAATACCGTGCGCTATAAGCTCGCCACCAATATAGAGCATAGCCCCCGTCCCAATGACCGAAATTCCGCGCATCAGTTTAGGAGCAGAAACCAAAATAATCCGTCCAATCAACCGCATATTGCGGTGGCGCAAGCGTGTCCCTTTTTTCTCTGCCAAGTGCAGGCCAACATCGTCAAGCTTGACCAACCCTGCAACAATCCCGTAAATTCCGATAGTTGTTACAACCCCCACGATCGCCAATGATACAAACTGATTTATCCATGACGCATCCGGATAAAACGCGCCAAGAGCAATAAAGGTAATTTCCATGGACATGACAATGTCGGTCTTAATTGCTCCTGCAACCAGTTGATCCTCAAACTCCTTGGCCGTTTCCTTGCCATCAGAATTTGTATCACTTTTACGATCAGCATCCCCCCCATGTCCCAAAAGTTTTTCTGTTCCTTCATAGGCAAGATAAACTCCCCCCAGAACCAGAATAGGGGTTAGCAAAACAGGAATAAGTGCATTGATGGCGACCGCTGCCGGCACAATCCAAACTTTGTTGATGAAAGATCCTCTGGCGATGCGGGCCACCACAGCCAACTCCCGACGCGCTTCAATTGCCTGCCCTGCGACTGCCTTGGCATTAACCGGAATGTCGTCCATGACCACAGCCGAGGCCTTTTGAACCCCCATTTGCGCCATTGAGGCTGCACCATCCATATTGCTGGTTGCCAGTTTGGCCGCTGAAGCAATATCATCTCCGGCCGTAGCCGCTACTTTGCCCATCATTGAGGCTACATCATCCAGCAAAATCAGAAATCCGCCTGGCACAATCCACTCCATCGTAAAAGAACAGTCTGAAAACAGAGAATATATAACAATATGGCGTAAATAAGGCAAATATGGACCAAAATTCTGCCATATTCCTCTGTCACGATGAAAGAAGATAAGAATTCATAGTTTCAGCGTTGAAATCTTAACTAAGACACCTCAGACCAACCGACCATATATGAAACCCGCTGCTTGTCCCTCCTCGCAGCGGGTTTTGGTTTTTAGAATCAGAGCCGTCCAAAATCCGCAATTTGCTGCGCAAAGCCGCGAATCTTAGATAAAACAGCAAGCCGATTTGCCCTTGTTTCAGGATTATTGTCGTTAACCACTACCTTATCAAAGAACAAGTCAACCTTATCTTTGACATTGGCAAGACACGTCATAGCCCCTTGGTAATCAGCTCCTTTGATAAAGCTATTGAACTGGGGAGTCATCTCCAGCAACGCCTGATACAAATCCTGTTCTTCGGGTTGCGTCAGTCCGGATTCTTTGACCGTTGTAGAGCTGGCTCCTTTTTTCTCCTCGGTTTCGAGAATGCTAATCGCCCGTTTAGCGGTCAAAACAAAGTCTTTCCCCGTATCCGTGTCAAGAAAACCTGAGAGTTGAATCATCCGGTTGCGCATATCCAAAAAATTTTCTCCGGAAGCAACAGCTTCAATAATATTATGCGGGGTACCTTGTCCCTTCATCAGAACCTTAAAGCGGTCAGACATAAACTCCGCAATATCTGACGGTAGCGGCGTATGATACAAAGACGCTGCCTGAGCCAAAACAGAGGGCAAATCAATAGTCAAGTTATTATCCAGCACAAGGCGAATAATGCCCAAAGCCGAGCGGCGTAGCGCGAAAGGGTCCTTGCTGCCTGTTGGCTTCTCTCCAATAGAGAAGAACCCAACCAAGGTGTCCACCTTATCAGCAAGGGCAACCGCCACAGCCACCGGATCACTCGGACAAGAATCGTTCGGACCAGCCGGAGAGTAATGAGATTTAATCGCTTCAGCCACTTGCTGGTCTCCTCCAGCGGCGGCAGCGTAGTACCCACCCATAATTCCCTGCAGTTCAGGGAATTCACGAACCATGCCAGTCACCAGATCCGCTTTGGCAAGTAAAGCCGCACGTTCAGCTTTTACTTTATCAGCATTGATGCCAGAGGCAATAAAACCAGCGAGGGACTGGAGCCTCATAGCCTTCTCAGTCATACTGCCCAGTTTTTCGTGAAAACGAATTTGCTCAAGACGGGGCAAATAATCTTCCAATTTATGTTTTCTATCCTGATCCCAAAAGAATCGTGCATCCGACAGACGCGCCCGCAATACCTTTCGGTTGCCATAGACAATAG
The DNA here is from genome assembly GCA_964476455.1 of uncultured Micavibrio sp. GTDB lineage: Bacteria > Pseudomonadota > Alphaproteobacteria > Micavibrionales > Micavibrionaceae > UBA1573. Next base: position 903 of record CAYZAR010000197.1, on the reverse strand, counting down.
TCTTCCCTTCATCATTTGGTTGGACATTGGCTACACAGATAAAATGATTGGACAATTTTCCGGATTGGTCCAGAACAGCAAAATACCGCTGGTGGTCCCGCATGGAGGTTGTAATCACTTCTGGAGGAATATCCAGAAATTCTACATCAAACTCCCCAAGGAACGGCACGGGCCACTCAACAAGCCCTGTCACTTCTTCCAAAAGCTTTTCATCAAATTTTGCAATAAACCCTGCTTTGGTTGCGGCTGCCTGAACACTATTCCAGATTTTCTCTTTACGAGCCTTGCGGCTCAAAATAACTGATTTCGACTCGAGTTTCTGGACATATTCTTCGAAACTCGCGACAGAGAAACTCTGACCATCGCTCATAAACCGATGGCCCCGCGTTTGGTTACCAAAGCGAATGGTTTGCCCACCGCCAAGATCAAACTCTCCCTCAACAACTTTTCCATCAAACAACGCTAGAACACTGTGCAGTGGGCGTGCCCAGCGCACGGAAGAATTCCCCCATCGCATGGATTTGGGCCATGTCATCGCCGCTAAAGCTGCGATAATTAGTTCACCCAATACCTCCGATGTCGGCCCTCCCTTATGCCGAACCGTATGAAAGTAATAGGTTGTTCCTTTGACATCTTTCTGCTCACACTCAGAAACATTCTTGAGACCAGCCCGTTTTAGAAACCCCTCAATAGCCTGAGATGGCGCAGTCAGCGCAGGGCCTTTTAATTCTTCGCTGCGATCCTCGCGCAAAGCTGGAATGCCTGTAATGTGCAGAGCCAAACGACGCGGCGTGGAGTACGTTGCGCAGGATTGATAAATAATACCCTTGGTTTCCAAACGGTCGCAAACCAGCTTGGCAAAAGCTTCCTCAGCCGCGACTTGCATGCGAGCGGGAATTTCTT
>CAYZAR010000196.1:0-3193 GCA_964476455.1 uncultured Micavibrio sp. | reverse complement strand
GCCAAAGCCACACCAGACAACCATCTTGAGCCGGAAACTGATTTGTTGCCAGGCTTCGAGACGACTCTGAGCGTAGGCGAGATTTTGCGGCGATCTCGTGTTAAAGCGGGATACTCTCTTGAACAGGTTGAACAAGGGGTCTGTATTCGTGCCAGCCAAATTCAAGCAATGGAAGACGGGCGATGGGAGTCTTTGCCCGGGCGGGTTTATGTGTTCGGGTTTATCCGCACCTATTCCGAATACTTGGGGCTTGATGGAGAAAAGATGGTTTTGCTGCTCAGGCAGCAATCTGGTAAGCACGTTGAGCCCAAGCCTTTGGTGATTGCAGTCGAAGAAGAGGACCTCCCCTTGCCCGATCATCGCGTGCTTCTCCTCTTTGTGGCTCTTTTCATTGGAGTCTTGTTGGTCTTGAATTTTCTTCTGGGGAGAGGAAGTGAGCTGGATAAAAATCTGGATATTCCAGCAGTGCCTGCAGCCCTCACTGCTCGCCTGACTGCTCCGCCCCATGTGACCGAGCCCGAAAAGGTTTCTACCCTAGGTAGATGGAGTTCTGCTGCTGAGGAGGTTGCGGTTTCTCCTCCCGTAGAGCCAGTTCATCCGATTGTTCTTAAAGCGGTCCAAAACGTCTGGCTTGAGATACGGGATGCCCAGAAAACTCCTGTTTTTTCCAGAGTCCTGAATGTTGGGGAAGAATACTGGGTTCCGAGTGACCAAGCTGGTTTGGTCATGACGCTTGGCAATGCTGGTGGGCTGCAGATCGTTGTAGAGGGCGAAACTCTTCCCTTTTTGGGCAGAGAAGGTAAGGTTATCCGTAACTTATCTTTGGATGTTCAGAGCTTAAAAGAGCTTCTTATCAAACAATCATTGAAAGTTGCGCCTAAAAAGTCCATGTAAGAGGCGTTATGTCACAAGATAAAGACCATACATCCTTACGCCCTTGGCGGAGCATTCATCGCCGCCCCAGCCGAAAAATCTGGGTGGGGAATGTTCCCGTGGGAGGAGACTCTCCGATTACCGTTCAGTCCATGACCAATACCGTAACCTATGACGTTGAGGGAACGGTTGCTCAGATCAGGGCGATGGAGAAGGCTGGCGTTGATATTGCCCGTGTTTCTTGTCCAGACGAAGAATCTTCTGCGGCCCTCAAAAAAATCGTTCCCGCTGTAACAGTTCCTATCGTGGCGGATATTCATTTTCATTATAAGAGGGCTATTGAAGCGGCTGAAAATGGGGCGGCGTGTTTGCGCATCAACCCGGGAAATATCGGGTCAGAAGACCGCGTACGGGATGTGATAAAAGCGGCTAAGGATTATAATTGTTCAATCCGTATTGGAGTTAATGCAGGTTCACTCGAACGCGATTTGCTGGAAAAATATGGTGAGCCTTGTCCTGACGCGATGGTTGAAAGTGCTCAGCGTCATATCAAAATTCTAGAAGATCACGATTTTTACAATTTCAAAATTTCATGCAAAGCCTCTGACGTTTTCTTGTGTGTTGCTGCTTATATGCAGCTTGCTGAACTTTGTGATTATCCGCTGCATCTGGGAATTACCGAAGCCGGAGGGCTGCGCACCGGAACTGTTAAGTCCGCAATTGGTATGGGAAATCTTTTATGGGCTGGGATTGGTGATACCATCCGTGTTTCTCTCTCGGCTGATCCAGTTGAGGAAGTTAAGGTTGGTTTTGATATTCTCAAATCCCTTGGTTTACGGCATCGCGGGGTCAATGTGATTGCTTGCCCGTCTTGTGCCCGCCAACAATTCGATGTCATTAAAGTCGTTGAAGAATTGGAAAAAAGTTTGGAACACATCACAACCCCTATGACGGTCTCGGTAATTGGGTGTGTTGTGAATGGCCCCGGGGAAGCGTTGATGACCGATATTGGCTTGACAGGCGGCGGAAAAGGAACTCATCAAATTTATTTGGGTGGGCAAATGGCTCACCGCCTGATGGAGGGAGATCGCTCTATCGTGGCGCATTTGGTCCAGCTGGTTGAAGAAAAAGCGGCACAGATAAAACAAACCGAACATCCCACCCCCCATTCAACCGAAGCTGCGGAGTAACTTTTTATGTCGGACCTCTTAAAAAAACTTGCTCCCATTGAAGGGCGATATGAAGAGCTGACCGCTCTTATGGCTGAGGGGAAAGCCACGGGGGATTCTTTCGTGAAAATGATGAAAGAATATTCCGATTTAGGTCCGGTGGTTGAGGCTATCCGCACCTATAAAAAATCGCTCAAAGACCGTGATGATTTACAATCTATGATTCATGATCCCGACATGGGGGAAATGGCGAAAGACGAACTTTACGATCTTAATGGCCGGATTCCTGAGCTGGAACACCAGATTAAACTGGTTCTGATTCCCAAGGACACGGACGATTCCAAAAATGCCATTCTTGAAATTCGCGCAGGAACTGGCGGTGATGAGGCTGCTTTGTTTGCAGCAGACCTTTTCAATATGTACAAGGGTTATGCTGCGGAAAGAGGCTGGAGATTCGAAGTTGTTTCCGCAGCTGAAAATGACTTGGGAGGCTTCAAGGAAGTCATCGTTGATGTTTCCGGTCACGATGTTTTCTCGCGTCTCAAGTACGAATCTGGTGTCCACCGCGTCCAGCGCGTGCCGGAAACAGAAAGTTCGGGGCGAATTCATACATCGGCGGCTACGGTTGCTGTTTTGCCTGAAGCCGAAGACGTGGACATGACCATCAATGAAAATGATTTGAAGGTTGATGTTTTTCGTTCCAGCGGGGCAGGAGGACAATCGGTTAACACAACGGACTCGGCGGTGAGGATCACCCATCTTCCAACCGGTATTGTCGTGGCAATGCAAGATGAACGATCTCAGATTAAGAACCGCGCCAAGGCTTTAAGAATTCTCAAATCTCGCCTTTATGATATGCAGCGGCAAAAAATAGATCAGGAGCAGGCCGCAGATCGCAAATCCCAAGTTGGAAGCGGGGACCGTTCAGAACGAATCCGAACGTATAACTTTCCACAAGGGCGTGTGACCGATCACCGCGTTAACCTCACTCTTTATAAAATCCACGAAGTTTTGGCTGGGCGGGGGTTGGATGAAGTAATTGATGTTCTTGTGACTGAAGAGCAAGCAGAAAAGCTTGCTTCTCTTGACATCTAGCTGTTCAGTCCCCCTTTGTGATGGATAGGGTTAATTCTGAACTTTTCTGGCTCAGT
>CAYZAR010000195.1:0-3208 GCA_964476455.1 uncultured Micavibrio sp. | reverse complement strand
GGTGGGGATGGTGGCAAGAGACGATTGAAGAAATAGCCTGCAGCAAAGCTGTCAGGCTATGGGGTCCTATCGCTTGACAGATGGGGAAGTCCTTGTAGCCAAAGGTAAGCGGCGCCGGAAGCCGCAGACTGGAGGGAAGCCAAACCTGTGGTTTGACCGTCCGCTTGACCGATGGGTTAGGCTGTGCTGGGAGTTTAGAACAGTTTCCGCTTCATCTGATAATAAATGGACAGCTTTTAGAAGTGAGTCATCAGAAGTCAGAAGAAAAATAACTTGGTCTCCTTTTTTTGTTCGTCGGTGGTAAGTGATTGTTGGCCTAGACTTGAACAGCATGACCCTAATTATCGTTAGTCAGGGGCTGACCCCGATACCTCCTATCTCGTCTCTGTGCTCCGTCATCGCGACGTAATTGCACTGACAACACTGGAGAGTCTGGTAAAGGGTTGGGAGTAAATAACCTCGCAAAAACAAGAGTTGGCTTATCGGGCCGGTCAACAACTCGAAAACTGACAGACGAAGTCTTACTCGCAAAAACCAATTGCCAAGGGCCAAAACTTTTCTTCAGATCGCTCAGTGTAAGGCCTGATTCTAGCCTTAGTCGCAACTCTGCATCGTCTACGGATTCGTTTTGCCCCTCGGCATAAAGTACGATTTCTGCCAAGCATCCATTGGACTGAATCTGCCAATATGCACCGTGGCGTTCAACCGATCCCTCGTTTCCGATTATCTTTTTTGCCGCATTCACTGATAAGTTACCGGAGGCAAATAGTCTGATAAATTCACTGGCAGTTTGTGCTATATCCCGGGGACAAGCAGCGAGAGATCGATCGTAAGTTCCCAGAAAGAATAATATGATTAGTAGCCTTCTGACGGTATTGCCAATCTTCGTAGGGGCTTTGAGTAAAGAGAACATAAACGAACCTCATCACCTAGACCGGGATGGTCGTCTACCTGTCACGATGACCTGTTTTGCGCCCGGGAAGAAATGTAGTTCGAATGGGGCTGTCCCGGTGGCATTATCCTCCCATAAAGGAACCTTCTCACTGTAAGCATGGACTACTACCAGGTTTCCTGCATCGAAATACCCTTTCTTGATCATCTCGTCGATGTCATTCGGCTTGAGATGAATGCACCCGTGCGATTGCGCTAGAGTGACCGGTTTTCCCGCCGCTGTTGCTGCCTCATCATCTGGTGTGGTATGAAAATACTCTTTATGAATCTTTTCTCCAAAATCGCTATCTAGCTTCCTATTACCATTTTTATCCTTGAAGAAGTAGCAGGTTACGTGACCGAAATCGTTGAACAACCAACTCTTCGGTAACTCATACTTCCCGTAGAGTTCGAGGTTACGTTGCTTGAGGTCTTCTTTGGTCATACGTGGGCTAACCTTTTGGAGGGGCTGCCATTTTCCGTCATGCTTTACCTTAATTTCTCCACCTTCTTCCTTTATTTCCGACCCCCAGCGGATTTTGGACCAGTCTGGATAAGATGGGCTAGAATGCTTGCCATAATGAGACATGCAATAAGTACCAGCGTCTGTGGGACCGGCAAAGTAGCCGTCACTGGCCTTTTGTAATTTGGATGGTCCACCTACTGCGTCGAAGGTTGCAACCTTAACTCGCTGCACCGTTAAATCCCCCTTTAAAAAAGTCCCTTTTGACCCCAAACTGCCGCCTCCAGGGTAAACATATGCCTGAGCCTCCCCTTTTTGAGGCCCAACGTTTGACGTAAGGGGCGCCGTCAGGCGTCCCGCTTGATGGATGGGTTAACCATTGTTTATACCCAACTTTAATATCTCTAAATTGCCAATTACTGTTGATTCTGGTGTTGCTTCATAGGTAAGCTTTTTTCCTTGCGACAATATTTCTAATTTGTATGTATTTATTTTAGTTGCACTTTGATTGATGTGCTTAATGTAACCATCAATAATAGTTTTGTCACTTATTGAGACATAAAGTAATTTGTCTTCACGAAGATAATTTTCATCATATTTCTGCTTACTATCAACCGGGTGCATAGTCAAACTTAATATGGCAGTTTGATTAACAACCTCAGATTCGCATAGTTTCGCTCCATTTCTGTGCCCTATGTTTGTGTGTTGAAAATACACACTGCTCATTCCTTTTCTTAAGCTGTGGCGCATATTTATTACTGTTGAAGGCTAACGTTAAAGTCACCGGCCTGCGCGGCTTTTCGCGCAGGTCCGGTGGACTGCCGGGTTAGCTGACGTTTCCACTAGACTCGGCATGAGAAGCAGAAAAAAGTTCTTGAAGTAGTTCGGCGTGCTTTTTCACATCGCCTTTGCCAAGCCGAATTCGATAGCGGCTCCATCGATTGTCGTAGTCCAAAACGTCAAGGCCGGCAGCCTCGATCTTTTGCTCGATTTCGTCACGCTTCTTTAGTCTTGGCTCAACGCGAATGGAATTTTTCTGCGGGCGGAATATCACAAAATTGTCAGCTTGTCCCTGACGTGCAAGACCGATGTAGAACTTGTTAAATTTTAGTTCGAGCGCCGGATCAAGTTGCTTGAGGACTTCAAGCAATTCGTCGGCCATTGCTACTGTTGCTTTGGAGCCGCGACCTTCCCAATACGCCCTATCCGTGGCTTCATAAACCTCTTCGTCCTCGTCCACCAGACCAAGCTGGACTTGATCTAGAACTGTTGTGAAAACAAGAGAAACCGAGTTGCCAAGCTGAACGGCTCGCATTTGGATTGCGATAAGAGGAATGGTGCCGTTGAACAAAGCAATGACGTTGAGGAATCTGCTAGTAATTTCCTCAGCAACAATAACAGCGGTATGGTCGTACTGAGGGTAACGCTTCCGCTCAATGTCCCAATACTCAATAGTTCGGATGATATGAGACTCGTCGGTCTTGCCAAGCTGAATCTCTACCTCGTAACGCCGATTGCCTTCTGCTTCCTGAAGGAGTAAATCCAGCCTGCCTGCACGTGGCTGGTTCCTTTCGCGGTCTTTCAGAATGACATCACCCAGCCCCAAGATCGTCGGGTCTTCAGCGATACGATCTTGTACCCATTTTTCATCGAGCGTTGAATGGGTCTTGAGATTGAGATGGGTCAGTTTTTCGTAGTTGAGTACCATGATTACTCCGTATGAAGGCAGCTAACGTTGGAAGTAACCGGCACCGGAGCGCCAGCGGAGGGAACCAAAAGCGCAGCTTTTGGGTGTCCGGTTGACTGACATGTTAG
>CAYZAR010000194.1:928-3298 GCA_964476455.1 uncultured Micavibrio sp. | reverse complement strand
ACGGAGTTCTGATACCCGATGCCTTTATGCACGCTGTGGAACGGGATGAAGAATGGGCGTTGCGCTCTCCCAAAGATAAAGCTGTCATCAGTCGAGTTAAAGCGCGTGACCTTTGGATTCGCTTGCTCACCGCTCGGATCGAAACAGGCGAGCCTTATTTGGTTTATATAGACCACGTCAATGACCGGATTCCAGAACATCACAAAATGGCGGGACTGAACGTCAAAATGTCCAATTTATGTTCTGAAATCACCTTGCCAACCGGACGCGATCATCTGGGAAATGACCGCACAGCGGTTTGCTGTTTGTCGTCTCTCAACCTTGAAACATTCGAGGAATGGCAGGATCATCCGACTTTTATCGAAGATGTGATGCGCTTTCTGGATAATGTTCTTTCGGACTTTATCGCGAAGGCTCCGGATTCTATGAAACGTGCCAAGTACGCTGCTATGCGTGAACGTTCCGTTGGGCTTGGGGTCATGGGATTCCATTCGTTCCTTCAATCAAAACTGATTCCAATGGAATCAGTCATGGCGAAAGTCTGGAACCGCAAAATGTTCCAGCATATCAAGCGTCAGGCAGATGACGCCTCGGTCAAATTGGCCCATGAACTGGGTCCTTGCCCTGATGCCGCAGATTACGGGGTCATGGAAAGATTTTCGAATAAAATGGCCATTGCGCCTACGGCTTCGATTTCTATTATCTGCGGAGGAGCCTCTCCCGGAATTGAGCCAAACGCTGCCAACGCTTACACGCATAAAACCCTGTCGGGGTCTTTTGCGGTTAAAAATCCGTATCTTGAAAAAATTCTAGCGGAAAAAGGGCTTAATACGGATGACGTTTGGTCCTCAATCTTTACCAATGAAGGATCTGTTCAGCACCTTGACTTCCTGAACGCAGACGAAAAAGACGTGTTCAAAACAGCCTTTGAAATCGATCAAAGATGGTTAATCGAACACGCTGCCGACCGCACGCCTTTTGTCTGTCAGGCCCAATCTCTCAACGTCTTTTTGCCGGCTAATGTTCACAAACGGGACCTGCACCAAGTTCACTGGGAAGCGTGGGCTAAGGGGGTTAAATCGCTATACTACTGCCGGTCTAAATCTATTCAGCGGGCAGAAAGTGCAGCTAGCTGGCAGCGTGCTAAGGATCTTAAAGCTGCGAATGAACAGCTGGAACTTGGTGCAGTGGCAGAACCGAAAAAGTACGAAGAGTGCCTCGCCTGCCAATAAACCAAAACCATGGAAAAAATAACTTGCAATTGAGATTTTTTTAAGTTTATTATTCATAACTTAAAAAGGAGAATTGTGATGGCAAGTGAACGAGTTTGTGGTTTTAATGAACATGCGCAAGGCATCTTAGGGGCATTGGACAAAGCAACGCCTGAAGAGGCTGCTCCTCTCGCTACTTCCTTTGTAGGGCTTGTTGTTGCAAGCGGATGGGATAACTGTCCCGACCTTTGCAGGGATTTTGCAAGGACTTTGGCAAGAGCGGTTCCCGATTCAAAAACTCGCGCTTCTCTTGTGAGCAGTCTGTTGGACCTTTGCCAAGAAGGAAGCGATTCTTTGACACGTCAACTTCTCTTGATCATTGGCGAAAATCACGAGCGCGCCTACTCCCTTAGCTAACTTTCATCCCCCCGTCCTTAAATCCCTTCTGGTTTTGCAGGAAGGCGGCGTATAAGATGGGAGGATAGGAGGAGAAGATGAGTTTTATTGCCAAACATATTGTTGGTTCAGATGAACGGGTGGTAACAATCACGCGCTTGCACTGGATCTACGCGGTTAAGGGCCTGATGTGGTTTTTGTTCTTGGCCGGATTTGGCTTCGCCGCTGACTGGGGAATCTACTTTATCAGTGAAGGAAGTGGGCCGATTGTTTCCTTTCCTTACATCCCGTTTTGGCTTCAGTTTCATGCCGTTCTCGCCTTGTTTTTGGCCACGGGGGTTCTGGTTCTTTGGGTCTATGTTATCAAACTCTTGTCCACCGAGATTGTTTTGACCAATAAACGGGTTGTCTACAAACGTGGCCTTATTTTTGTTGAAGTTGAAGAAATTTCCCTCGATGAAATATCTTCCGAAACCGTCAATCACGGATTTTTTGGAAGTTTTTTGAGCTATGGAACCATCTTTCTGGATATGCGCTTTGTGGGAGATGTTCATCTGCCAACGGTCAAGGATCCCTATAATCTCGTGAAAGGGATTAATCGGATGAGGGGGGCCCTTCACACCAAACCCATACTCTAAGAACAGCTACCGGGACAACAATACGTGGAAGTAGTTATAAGAGTTGTCGGTCGCACATTTTACGCACCCTTGGTAAGATGGCAAAACGCTGAAGGTTGTTTTGTCGAGCATATTGGGTGTTGTAT
>CAYZAR010000194.1:0-918 GCA_964476455.1 uncultured Micavibrio sp. | reverse complement strand
CGGTAAAGCGGTTAACGGCGGTTCCTTGGACACAATCGGGTGAAGCTCCACTTGAGTCGTCAAGAGGTTGCGTTCCTGCGGTAAATCCTAATTGAGCGTTTATGACTTTGCAGAATTCTTGCGTAACGTTCGGTAGAACAGCAATTAGCTCTGATTGATCAGAACCTACTTTGGGAATATCGCTGGTGCCATAGAACTCCCATTTACTCCCGTCATTTACTCCACTAGGTGGAAGTCTGTAAGTTGCCATTCCACCAGTTTCTGAAAAAACCTGAAACGTTGGGTTGGTGGTGATGGTTCCGTATTCAGCTGGAGCATCGGGGTGGGCGAAGCGAATATCGCCTTCACTGACATGGTTGCTAATAAGAATTCCGATAGCTTTTTCAACCTCGCCAGCGTGCCTTTGTACTTCTCCGGCACGAATGGCCAAATTCTCCGAGTCTATATTGTCTTTCACGTTCCCTGTATTGCGCAGAGCAACAGTCAGAAGTCCCACCAAAACAATACCGATTAAAACATAGAAAAGAATATTCCCGCGTTGATAAGACATTTTGTCCTTTTCCTCATTGGCTTGGGGTGAAATGGGAAGGCACTCCGAAAGATACTTACACGCTTCAATCGCTTGATCTTTGCTGAATCCGCTAAGCCGTGCTCGAAACACCCATGTTGCTTCGGTGGTCCGCAAAGGAACAACCAAGGGATTCGCACGTGCCAAGTGGGAGGGAAGTTTTCGCATTGCTTGATATAAAGCTTGATCGGTCGCAAGGCGCGATTGGTATGCGCCAATTTGTATCGACCATGTTCCGTCACTCAAGGGACTGGCCGAGAAGGTCTGAGAAGACGAGGGGTCAACAGCAGATTGGATAGGCTGCGCAAACTGGGGAACAGGTGGAATAGGGGGACGTGGCGTTGAAGTTG
>CAYZAR010000193.1:0-3320 GCA_964476455.1 uncultured Micavibrio sp. | reverse complement strand
ATCTGCCTCCATGAGTTTTCTATAGCATACTCCTGAAGAACATGGGACTAAACAAAAACCCGCTTTATGGAAGTAAACCGGATGCAGCGTTTTTGTCAATTGAAATGAGGCATACGGGAGCGTCTAAAAAGCTTCGTTTACTGCTTACTTTCTTTTTTCCATGGGGGGAAAAGTAAAATGGGACCCTTGAACGCAGCTATAAACTGAACGAATATACGTTGGGTAAGCTACTAGGAAAGAAAACCCATGTTTCAGTGCGTTCCACCGATCATCTCTGGTTCCGAGTGGGGATGGGTTCTGAGCCTTTTTCTAGCGGGCCTCACGGGTGGGTTTATGCACTGTGTCCTCATGTGTGGTCCGTTTGTTCTCGCTGCGCAAAAAAACCAGCTTGGGCGCGTGGCTTCAGTCTTGCTGCTCCCTTATCATCTTGGTCGGCTGGTGACTTATTCTTTCCTTGGTGTTTTGGCCAATTTCTTTTTGAATGCAGCTTTTTTTGCTTCTCCTTTGCGCGATATGATTTCTGCCGTCTTTCTGGGGCTGGCGGGCCTTTTGTTCTTGGCGCAGGCGTTTCCAAACCTTTATAAATTTTTACCGTTCTTGACCCAAATCAAGGTCCCTCTTCCTAGTGGATGGATAGAATACGCTTCCAAACTTTTTCTCACCCCGAAGCGGGGCAAGGATGATTCGCCGCTAAAATTTTCTATATTGTCTAATTGGCGGCTTTTTGGCCTCGGAATTCTTCTTGGGTTTTTGCCCTGTGGATTTCTGATGGGAGCTCTTCTTGCTGCGGCTGCTGCTCCGTCTTTATGGCTTGCAGCTCTTGGAATGTTTGGGTTTGCGCTTGGGACAATTCCTTCTCTGGTTGTTGTTGGGCTGGGGGGGCGTTCGCTTGCGACATTATATCCCACCCTCATGAGGGTTTTATCACAGGCAGTATTTGTGCTAAATGGATGCATCTTGTTCGTGCTTGCGGGCAAGTTGTTGATTTGATACTTGCTGCTATTCTTGGGTGCGCGCAAAGCGGGTCAGCCTAAATGAAAGGAAATAACGCAATGAACACTGTTTCAGTTAATGCCGCTACAGCAGAAGGGGCTCCTCCACATTACAACGATGATGTTGTTCGTCTGTTTACGCTCGCTTCGGTTTTCTGGGGAGTGGTTGGTTTCGCGGCGGGGCTTTTTATTGCTTTGCAATTGGCATTTCCGGTTCTTAACCTCGAACCTTATCTGAATTTTGGCCGTCTTCGTCCGCTGCACACCTCGGCAGTTATCTTTGCCTTTGGGGGGAATATCCTGTTTGCCAGCAGCTATTACATTGTTCAACGGACCTGTCGGGCGCGGCTTTGGAATGATGCGCTCGCGCTCTTCACCTTCTGGGGGTATAATTTTTTCATCGTCATTGCCGCCCTTGGCTACGTGTTGGGGGTAACGCAGGGTAAAGAATATGCGGAGCCTGAATGGTATGCTGATTTGTGGCTGACCGTAGTTTGGGTTTCCTATTTGCTTGTCTTCATGGGAACGATCATTAAGCGGAAGGAGCCCCATATCTACGTTGCGAACTGGTTCTTCCTTGCTTTTATTATCACTGTGGCGGTATTGCACCTCGGCAACAATGTTTCAATTCCGGTCGATTTTACCGGAGCCAAGAGTTATTCCGCGCCTTCTGGTGTTCAAGGGGCGATGATTCAGTGGTGGTATGGTCACAATGCAGTTGGGTTCTTTCTAACGGCGGCGTTTTTGGCCATGATGTATTACTTCGTGCCAAAACAAGCTGAGCGTCCAGTTTATTCCTATCGTTTATCAATTCTCCACTTTTGGTCGCTTATTTTTATTTATATGTGGGCAGGTCCTCACCACTTGCACTACACGGCGTTGCCGGACTGGGCGCAAACACTGGGAATGACCTTCTCGATCATGCTGTGGATGCCTTCTTGGGGCGGGATGATTAATGGTTTGATGACGCTTTCGGGGGCGTGGAACAAACTACGGAAAGATCCTGTGTTGCGCTTCATGATTGTGGCAGTTGGGTTCTATGGGATGAGTACATTTGAGGGGCCTTTAATGTCGATTAAAGAAGTTAACTCTCTTTCGCACTACACTGACTGGACTATTGGTCACGTTCATTCTGGTGCGCTTGGGTGGGTTGGTTTTATCAGCTTTGGGGCTCTTTACTACATGGTTCCGCGTTTGTGGGGGAGAGCTCAGCTTTATTCCCAAAAACTGGTCAACATCCATCTCTGGGTGGCTACGATTGGGATCGTCCTTTACATCTGCGCCATGTGGGCTTCTGGGATTATGCAGGGCTTGATGTGGAAATCTTATAACGAAATGGGCTTTCTTGACTATTCCTTCGTGGAAACGGTTGAAGCGATGCACCCATTCTATGTGATTCGGGCTATGGGGGGGGTTCTGTACCTCGCTGGGGCTCTTGTTATGGTCTTTAATTTCTATAAAACCATTAAAGGGGAAGTCAGACCGTCTGAGTATCCCGAGTTGGCAACTAAGGAGGCTTTGGCTTAACATGTTCAAGCATCACGCAAAACTAGAGCGCAATTCCATCGTTCTTCTGCTGTGCATCATCGTGGTGATTTCAGTAGCGGGGATTGTTGAAGTTCTCCCTCTCTTTCGGACAGAAACTGTTATTGAGCCTGTTAAAGGTGTTCGGCCTTACACCCCGCTTGAGCTGGCTGGGTTTAATATCTATATTCGGGAGGGTTGTTACAACTGCCACTCGCAGCAGATTCGTCCCTTGCGGGATGAGGTGGAACGCTATGGTCACTATTCTTTAGCGGCCGAGAGTATGTACGATCACCCTTTTCAGTGGAGTTCGAAAAGAACAGGGCCTGATCTGGCGCGGGTGGGAGCACGGTATTCGGATGAATGGCACGTCCGCCACTTGAAGAAACCTCAGGCCGTTGTTCCAGAGTCGATTATGCCGACTTATGCTTTTCTTCTTAAAAACGAGGCTCGCCTCCATGACATCGACAAACACCTGAAAACTCTTCGTATCGTTGGGGTTCCTTATACCGATGACATGATTGCCAATGCTTACAAAGATGCTGTGGCACAGGCAACAACCGAAGATGTCGATCCGAACGTAGCGGGATTGAAGTCTCGTTATGGGGATAAGGTCAATGCGCGTGTATTTGATGGAAACGCCGATATTGTCTCGGAAATGGATGCTTTGGTTGCGTATTTGCAAGTTCTAGGGACGATGGTTGAGTTTCCCGATGTTGAGGCTGTGGCCAAAAAACCAGCTGAAGAGGGAGGATCTGCACAATGACTATCTTTGATGCGATCGTCCATCACGCACCGCTGATT
>CAYZAR010000192.1:0-3321 GCA_964476455.1 uncultured Micavibrio sp. | reverse complement strand
GCCGAACGGCTCAGCGGAGAAGCTCTTGCCTTGAATGCAAAACTTTCAGCGCGGGTTGCTGAAATTGATCAGGGTGCTACGAAAGCGCGAGATATGGCGGAACAGATCTGCGTATCCATCAAGGAAAGTTTGCAGGATGTAGCAGAGGTTGCCGGAGAAATTAAAATCCATACGCGCAGCGTAACCGAGGATGTAGCCACGCAGCGGCAAAGTTTGCGTGCTCTGGTGGTTGAGATGGAAGAGAAAACGGGTGTCATGCAGTCTCTCCTCAGAGCGCAGACACAAGACCTGAACGCCACATTGGATATGACCGAAAGTCAGATCATTCTACTTGGTCAATCCTTCTTTGATCGGGGCGACCGGATTATTCGTCAAGTCGGAGATATTTCCGGCAAGTTGTCACATCTGCAAAATAATGTGAGCTTTACCTTGGCTGACCTTGAAACAAAATCGGCTCGGGCCATGGACGCAGTTCAGGAAGCTGCAGAATCTCTTCGGGATGTTGCAGGAATTGCTTTGCCTGAATATGATCGGGTTATTTCGAAATCTACCGAGCTTGAATCTCGTTATCAACAACTTCGTTCAGCGTATGCTTCTACCACTGAAACCGTTATGCTGTCTCTGGAGGAAATGGGGAATCGCCTTGAAGGAAAGCTGACGGATATTGATGCCTCGGCCACGGGGAGTGTTCGGACTCTAAATGCTTTGGTTGAAGATCTGACATCTTCCATTGACTCTGTTCGCCATGTCGCGGAGGGAGCTCAAAGTGGAGTTGAACAAGTCCAAAATGGTGTGAAAGGACGCGTTGAAGATTTGCAGTTGATTACGGATCAGGTTCGTTTGCGCGTTGACTCTATGCAGAAGAATTTGGGTGAGTATATCCAAGAGCTTGGAGGTGTAGTTGGACGTGCTGTTGCGCAAATGAGTGAAGCAACCGAACAATTTGGACATTCTACGCAGGTGTTGGATGCCAAGGCCGATAGCACATCCGAAAAACTGTTGGGAGCAAGCCGTCAATATATTGAGGAGGGGCATCGTCTTTCTTTGTTGGCTGAACAAGCGGTTCATAAGGCGGCCCGTATTATTTCTAGCGTTCAGGAAGAGTCTTCACGCATGATAGATAGCTCGAAAGGATCATTGCTGGAACTTCAGAAATCGGGAGACAGCTTGTCCATTCGGGCTCGTGAAGTTGAAGAGTTTATGAAGGCATCGGTCAAGAATGCTCAGCTTTATGGTGAAGAATTGCGCGGTCAGGCCAGTATCATTGCTGAAAGTTCAGCAGAGGCTGTGGACCGAATTGCTGAAGCAACATCTCGCTTGGTTGTCGAAGCGCGGCAAGTCAAAGGATTGAGCGAGAGCGTGTCCGAAAACATAGATACGTCTTGCCAACATTTGGCAGATGAGTCTGGCCGCTTAGCTAGCATTGCCAAACGTGCTGTTGACAGTGCAGATGAGGCGGCTTTGTCCTTCACGCGCCACAGTAATGTCTTGTTCAGAGCCGTACAGGAAGTTTCGGCACAAACCGAAAAGATCAAGGATACTCAGTGGAAGGCACAACGAGAAGCTTTCTTGTCTTCTTCACGCTTTGTGATTGAGAGTCTTTATTCTCTTGCTCTTGATGTGTCTCGTCATCTTGAAAACGATGTGGATGACCGTGTGCTTAGAGCTTATCAGAAAGGCGATGTGGCGGCCTTTACGCGCCATTTGGTTGAAATTGCTCCGAGAATTCCAGCGGAAAAAACCCAGCGCAAATTTATTGAAGACGGGGAGTTTCGCAACTACGTCCAACGGTTTATTCGTCAGTTTGAAGAAGTCCTTGAGCAGTCACAAAATAACGATTACGGCGATTTGTTGTCATCGGTCTTTTCAACCAGCGATATTGGGAAATTATACAAAATCTTGTGTGAAGTTGCAGGGAGGAACGCCAAAACCCACTAAGCGGATGTTGCCTAACATACTGTAATATATATAAATTTTTTCTGGTTAGAAACGCTAACACTCCGTTTAGGATTACGCGTTACACTGAGAAAAGCTCTGTGCGATGCACGCTTTATAGGGAAGATTTATATGTCAAATACAAAATTCTGTCAGGGGATCTCGGATATCTCCGATAGCTATACTGGATTCATCATTGATACATGGGGTGTTATCCATGATGGCGAGAAGGTGTTTGCAAGTGCCATTGAATGTTTGAAAGAGCTCAAGGCACGGAAGAAGTTTGTTCTCCTCATGTCCAATTCCGAATTTCGGACCGGACAAATGGTCAAATATCTGCGGGACAAGGGAATGCCAGATGGGTTGTATAGTGAAATTCTGACTTCTGGTGAGTTGCTCTGGCAAGGGATCAAAAACCAGAACGAAGGAATTTTTCAAGGCTTGGGGCAAAGCTATTATTTGATTGGTGGGGAGCGGACTCGCAACTTCCTTTCGACATTACCTGTTACGGAAGAAAAAGATGTTTCCGCCGCTAAAACTTTCCTCGTTTCTGGATGGGATCCCCTGGAGGGGGATTTGTCAGTTTATGACGAGACTATGAAAGAGGCTATCCGCTGTCGCCTCAAAGCTATTTGCATTAATCCTGATACCAAGGCTTTAATAGGGACCAATTTTGCAGGAGGGGTTGCCAAACTCGCTCGCCGTTACGAAGAACTTGGCGGCGTTATTCAAATGATTGGCAAGCCCTATAAACCCATCTTTCATCACTGTATCAAGGTGTTGCACCAAAATGATATTTATCCGGGCCAGACGGTCATGGTGGGCGATAGTATGGCTCATGACGTTTTGGGGGCAAGCCTAGTCAATATGGACACTTGTTTGGTTAAAAACGGTATGCATTCGGGAGTTTTCAAAAACGCAGCTACTCCCGCGGATGTGAATAAAATCCTGAATATTTTGGTCGCGCAGTTTAATAACATTCGTCCTACCTATATGGTTGATCGGCTCAAGTGGGGCAAGGCGTTGCCGGATCGCAAGCATCGTCGGCGCAGCGCGTAGGGTTTCGCTCCACTCCACGGATAACTTGCAACGCAGGGATTTTCCTCGTAATTTGTCTGCCAAATGAGTGCAGGTCAAACATCGTCTCTTAAAATTTTAGTTCCCTTGGTGCGTAAGTATCTTACTCCGTACTGGGGGCAGCTTCTCGTCGCTATGGTTTTTATGTTGATTTCTGCGGCGGCCACAGCGGCTTTTGCCAAGTTGCTTCAGCCTATCCTCGACAAAGCCATGATAGGGGTACAGCAAAATCCTGAGACTGTAGATGTCATTCTTCCTTTGGGGGCGATGATTTTTCTTTCTTTTGCGGTGAGGGGGATTTCAACCTAT
>CAYZAR010000191.1:0-3327 GCA_964476455.1 uncultured Micavibrio sp. | reverse complement strand
AACCAACCCACTCTCTCTCAACCGCGCCAAATGTTGAGACAAGGCAGATTGAGAGATTCCAATAATCTCCTCTAGATCCCCTACGCATTTCTCACCCTGAGACAAAACACACAAAAGAGTCAAGCGATGGTTGTTTGACATCACTTTAAGCAAATCCGAAGCTTTCCCTGCATAGGTGTCAAAAACCGCGTAGTCCACGAACCCTCCCAAGGACGTAACAAACACTCAAAACCAAATAATTGGCGGATAGCAATATTATTATACTATCCAAGGGGCTTAGGAAAGAAATATATGACCGGAAGAGGCCAACTCTGATACGCCACCCCTCTTTGCGGTATTGTTTGATTCTTTAACGATCTCACCCTATACTGTAAAGGTCAGCTTCGGTTGACTACGATGCTAAACGCTTTGCGGAATAAGCGTTGTGGACCCGGGGGCAGTGCCCGGCGGCTCCACCATATGGAACCTTCTTGTTTCGAGGTTTTATGTGATGGGGCCGAAACAGGATCGACACGCGTGGTAAAGGTGAAGTCTGCGTCCGTTTGAGATACGGTCGTATCCGTTCAAGGCAATATAAATGCCAACGATAACTTCTCTGTAGTTGCAGCCAATGACAACGTTTTCGTTGCTGAGGCTATCGCCGCCTAATTTTAGGTCGCGGACTACGAACTTAAATCCCTAGGCCCTAAGAAAGCCTAGGTGGGGGCGCGGGGCGGCCTGGCAACAGAACAGCCCCATTTTTTATGCTCACCTTCTCTTCCCTCTGGATTTATCTGTCTGAACGTGCGAAACCTGAGAAGTTGATTCGTCTGGGATTCGCCCAGCGGAGTGATATTAGCCATGATTTGAGTAGACGTGCCCCATGAAATCCGAAGATATGACTCTCCGTTACGATAAAATGGTAGAATCCGCGCTTCGCGGCGTTGTTCGCCAAGCAATTTCTGAAGTCCAAAAAGGCGGACTTCCTGGTGATCACCATTTTTACATCACGTTTCAAACTGACTATGCAGGTGTCTCCATTCCCGATTATCTACATGAACGCTACCCGGGCGAAATGACTATTGTCCTGCAGTACCAATTTGAAAATTTGACAGTTGATGAACATACGATCGGGGTCACTCTTTCCTTCAATAATATTCCAGAGAGGCTCATCATTCCCTTGGCCGCCGTTACTATTTTCGCTGACCCCTCTGTTAACTTTGCTTTGCAATTTCAGCCTCTGGGTGAAATGCTCGGCAGAGAAGAGGGGGATGAATTTGACGACCCCGATCAAGGCGGTCCCTCTCCCAAGGGCAAGGGAAAGACCAAAAAGGCCAAAGGAGAATCTGGTGAAACCAAAACCGGCGAAGTCGTTTCCCTTGACCAATTCCGCAAGAAGTAGCCCTAAGACACCCCTTTCCAAAGCCTCTCTCCAAACAAGAGAAGAGTAAGGTTTAGCAATATTATAGTTTTTTATTATGGAAACAAAAATTGGCATTGGGGTAATGGTTTTCAAAGACGGGAAAATTTTAATGGCCCGTCGCAAAGGATCGCACGGCCAAGGTGAATACGCTTTTCCAGGAGGTCATCTCGAATACATGGAAGGATTCGAAGAATGCGCCCGCAGAGAAGTCAGAGAAGAATGCGGCATAGAAATTGAAGACATAGAGTTTCTACTTATTGCCAATGTCGTAAAATACGCCCCCAAGCACTATGTGCATATTACGCTAACGGCAAAATGGAAAAATGGTGAACCTATAAACCGAGAGCCGGAAAAATCGGAAGCTTGGGCTTGGTATTCGCTTGACGAACTTCCTGAACCTGCCTTTGAAATGTGTTCACTCTCCTTCAGAAGCTATAAGAGCAAAGAAATCTACTTTGACAAAATGTAAAAAATAGCCCTGAAATAGTCCTTTTTTGTTGGCGATGCCTCTTGATATGTTTTATCAAGAGGTTTGCTCATTTTAAACAGAGGACACGCCATGATGAAACCAGAATTGCTCGCCCCAGCGGGGTCTTTCAAATCCATGCTTCATGCGTTTGCCTATGGAGCTGATGCCGTTTATGCAGGCCAACCCAAGTATTCTTTGCGCGTCCGAAACAACAGTTTCAAAAAAGAAGATGCAATGGCCAACGGTATCGCCGAAGCACACCGACAAGGCAAAAAGTTTTATATGGCTGCCAATTTGTTTCCTCATAACCCAAAGGTTCGCAGTTTCATAGCCGATATGGAACCCATTGTTGATCTTAAACCCGATGCTTTGATTATGGCGGACCCGGGGCTCATTATGATGGTTCGGGAAAAATGGCCCGAAATGCCCATCCACCTTTCCGTCCAGATGAACACCGTCAATTATGCCAGCGTGAAATTTTGGCAAAAGATTGGCCTTACCCGTATTATTCTCTCCCGCGAACTCTCTCTCGATGAAATCGCCATGATCCGTCAAGAATGTCCGGATATGGAGCTTGAAGTTTTTGTTCACGGGGCCCTCTGCATTGCCTATTCTGGACGCTGTCTCCTGTCCGGTTATTTCAACCACCGCGACTCGAACCAAGGAGTTTGCACCAACTCCTGCCGATGGAACTATAAAACCACTGAAGGCGAGGAAACCGAGAGTGGGGACATTATTCCCGCGCATTCTCTGCAACAACCAGAACTTTTTTCCGGCTGTGGGTCACAAGAACGCCATCCCTTGGCCGATAAGGTTTACTTTCTGGAAGAAGAACAACGGAAAGGCGAGTTTATGCCCGTATTCGAAGACGAACACGGAACCTATATCATGAATTCCAAGGACCTGCGGGCGATTGAACACGTCCACCGCCTCGTTGAGATCGGCATTGACTGTTTGAAAATCGAAGGCCGGACGAAATCACATTACTATACAGCCCGCACCACGCAAGCCTACCGCAAGGCCATTGACCAAGCTGTTGCGGGTAAGCCTCTTGACCCTTCTCTCATTGGCCAACTCGAAAACCTTGCCCATCGTGGATATACAGACGGATTTTTACAAAGACATCATTCCAACGAGCATCAAAACTACATCACCGGAGCCTCACAAAGTCACAAACAAGAATTTGTCGGCGAAGCCATGAAGATTGAAGACGGCTGGATCACGGTCAATGTTAAAAACAAATTCGCAGTCGGGGACCGCCTTGAATTTATTCTTCCTTCGGGCCAAAACCGTGAAATTTTATTGTCCGAAATGCTGGATTCCAAAGGCAATCGCATAGAAGTAGCCCCGGGGAATGGCCACATTGTCCAAATCCCATCAAATGACACCAACGATGATTTTGTTCTGATTAGCCGATTTGTATCGTGACCTTTGGTAGCCCAGCCCCTTCTTATTC
>CAYZAR010000190.1:0-3378 GCA_964476455.1 uncultured Micavibrio sp. | reverse complement strand
ATCTTTGTCACGCCAATATTTTGGGTTTTGCATCATGGCCCGCAAATCCGTCTCGTTTGCCACTGCTGCTGCCGCACCGCTTTTAGCTTTGAGCGAGGAGGCTTCCCCTTTCATCAAGTGATAAAGAGCCATGACACCTTCGAAAGAACAAGCCATTCCCTCAAGAACGGATGGCGGCAAGTTGCGGCGGCCATATTCGAGCAACTGGCGCGAGACTTCCTGCCATTGTTCAACACCGCCAAATTCAGCGACAAGGCGTTCAACTTCGCGGTCAGCTTGAAACTCAGCAGCCATTTCGAGAATCAGGGGAACCATTTTTTCGGCGGCAAGGTCGTAAACTTCCTGAACCTGTTCCGGCGTAAACCCCTTGGTATGGAGTCTTGCGTTCAGTTCGGGGTCTGGCTGGAACAAATCATTGGCCACGGTCACAGTGTAATCTTCTGGACGATCAGGAACCCCCAAGGACTTCCAGATTTTAAGACGATCGGCTTCACTCTGCGGCAATGGAAGACTCTGCCCCAGTTTCTTTTCAAGCGCGAGATAGGACGTAAGCAGCGCGTTCACGCGAATTTCTTTCTTATCAGCATCCCAGAATTTGTCGGGAACGCCCTCAGGCTTAGCCGGATCAGATGTCGTAGAGGGTTGGGCAGTTTCATCAATCGGATGAGTAAGCAGGCTATCAGTCATGTGAAGTCTCCTTTGCAAGAGGGTCAGGGTTGGAATGAAGGTTAAGTGAAAGTTCTGGTGAAGGAATGGAGTTCAAAAGCTGTGGCGGAACGCCCAGCACACGCGACATATAGCGGACAACTTCGCCAATATTAACGTATTCGGCTCCGCCATTCCCAAGCGAGAGAATGTTCCGAACCCACGTCATTGTTGAATCAAGATGGCGAGCAGCCTCGGCTCTAGCGAGAGGTGAGCGCAGTTCAATCTGAACAATCCGTCCATCAAGCGGCAAATCGGGCAGAACCCCTCGCCGCTTGAGAATCAGATAAGCCCGTTGAATCAATGGAATCAGAAACTCGCTTTGCAGCCGTCCATAGGTTGCCCCCAAAAGCAAAGACATCTGAGCCGATCGTTCGGTGACTTCCGTGGCTGTCATGCGCGTTTGTCCCAGCTCGGGCAAGCGATCTGCTAACAAGGCGTGGCGAATCCGGCTCCGCAAATCATCCAAAATAATCTGCGAGACATCAAATCGCCCGGGCATTTCGAGCGGAGTAAGCCCCTTTGATCCCATTGCTTTAGGAATAATGGCCCCGGGGACCAACTCAATATTGGCCGGATTGAGAACCCCATCATCTTCAGCCTGCCAAATACCTGTCACAGCAATGGACGCATTTTTTAAGATCAGTTCAACAACTTTGTTAGCCGTTTTAATATCCGGCAAGGCTTTCATGATGGGGGAACGCCCGTAACTCTCACCAGCAGATTTCATCCAGCGAAAATTGATAAAAGGTGATTGGGAAATGATTTGAGAAAGTAAAACTTCTGTTCCATCCAACGCAATGACCGTATAATCAAACCCGCGCCCATTAGGCAAGACAGCTTCAAGAATTTTGAAATTTTCCCGCACGTCTCGGCTTCCCTGATCCTCGATTCCACGCGGAACCTCCGCCGCCGGATAACGATCCTTGATCTGAGAGAGGGTCAAAGACAAAATACGGTACACCCCATCCAGAAACCCCAAATCCCCTTCTTCTAAAATCACTTCGCCAAGAGGAACCGCCGTAAACCGAAAGGCCGACGGTGTCCCCGGGTAAGATTCTTCAAAAGCCAGAGAAGCCGTCCCACCCACTACCAAATCAAGAAAGGCTTGGTGAACTTCGACAATAAAATTCGATTGGTCAAAATGAGCCTGCATAATTCGCGCAGCTTTCTCAAGAAGCGGAGCAATACGTTCAGCCTCAGCTTCATTAAGTTCTGGCCCAGCCCGAAACCCAAACCACGGCACGAGCGGCGGAGTCAAATTCCCTAGTAGCGAAGCCGCCAATTGATCGACAGCATCCAAAGCCGTTGCATCATAAAGCCGTTCGCTGCGGCGATTCCCTGCCTGAACCCCGCCCAGAAAATCTCCCCGTTGCGGCAAAGCATAGTCGTAACAATCCTGCCATAAATCTTCCCATGCTCGCCGCTTTCTGTGGGCTGTTTCAAAACGGCGCAAAACCGTCTCTGGAGAAACACTCGCCAAAGCGCGAGTTTGATGGCTAAACGCAACCGACATTTCTATTCTCCCAATAAATTTTTACGTTGTGTCCCCACATCAGACGGAGTCAAAATCCCTCTGAAACTGGTTAGAACCGTCCCCAAGCGAGACCGACTACGGCGTAGGACATTCTCGGCTCTTTGCGCCGCTGTCGCCGCTTCATCCACCTCTGGATCAGGAGAAGAAACAGGATTGGAATTTGTTGTACTGCTGACAGCCGGAACATAAACAACTTGCGGTGCAGACACCGGCGCACTAGCGGCTTTGGGCCGCGAGGTCAAACTTCCCATTGAAAAACTCCTTCGTTGATAAAATGGAATTGGTATTAAATTCTTTTTGTTAAAGCCGCATAAAGTTGCCACGGGGTCAAAATCCACCACCCGCGCAGCCCGATAACCCGCTTGACAGCTTCAACACAGGTAAACATCATCGGCGGCAAAATCTTTTGCTTGGGACAAAAGGAAGACGGAACCTTGACGATCGTCATACCTTGTTCGCCCAGCCAACCAAGCAAGTCAAACGTTTCAGGAACATCAACCAGAAACAATTCCGTATAATGAGCCAATGGATCATAAGAAATCCAATGTCCACGATCCCGTATCACGACAAAACAATGGCGAAACCCACGGCGCAAAAATTTTAAGAAGGGCAAATCAGTTTCATCCGAAAATACGACCCAAAGCATCCTCTCCGAGGGAGATTGATTGCTTTGACTCATAATATTCTCTTTCTTTCTCAATCACCCAATGAGGTTTTTTGACAATACCTTTGGCAATTAAAACATCTTCGATTTTCTCCATGGCTTCTTGCCAGAGAGAATAGGCCCGCATCTCTTTCGCCCTCTGAGGATCGGGTGACATCTGCCGCCGCCCATAAAATCTGAGAACCAGAATATGATCCATCAACAATCGCCGCCCCCGATAGAGTCGTTCGACAACAGCCAGCACATCCACAGGTTCACACGGGCGACACCCCAACCCCAGACCCGCGACAATTTTTGCCCCTTCACTTCGGGCGAGAGAGGCCTGGATAAACCAGAACCACGCCTCTTCTGCCGAGACAAAAGGAGTTGTTTGCCCGTCAACGTAAGATTTAGGAACATAGCGATCATGAACTGACATCAAAAACCCCTTTTGGTCTGGATCAACAGGAACCCCACCCCAGCGGACTCAAGC
>CAYZAR010000189.1:0-3383 GCA_964476455.1 uncultured Micavibrio sp. | reverse complement strand
GCTGGTGACCATGGCTCATCACATGATGGTGACGTGGGAAGAGGAAGGGGTTCCTCGTTCTGAATCTTTCCGTTTGATGATTGAATATGCTACGCGCTGTATGTCCTACGAAGTTGCGGCCCAAGAACTCTGCGATGTTTTAATTGAGAAAAAGATGGGCCGCGATGGTTGGACTTTGGGAGATTGTTTGGGTGGACTGAGCGGCGCAGCGGGTTGGAGACTAGCCAAATACAATCTGCTCTACAAAAAACTCCCCAAAGAAAATGTTCCCGTCCTCGATTCTTTCGTGTTGGATGACCTGATTGCCGTCATGACCAATGAGGCGATTCGCATGGGCATTCCTGCTGGGAGCGACTGGCGTTTCGGTTTGGCCGCGAATGATTGTGAGCTAAACCCCCCCACTGAATTGCTTGAAGGGGTCGAGCCGTACACTCAATTGTTTTTCTCTGCTATTCCGATGTCCGATCTCAAAGATCAAGCTGTGGCGTGTGCCAAAGCAGCAGGGCGGATGCTCGCGGTTTTGGCTGGCGGAGACAACCCAGAAATCGCCCCTGTTATTGCCAAGCCCCTGGCTATGATGGCAATTACGGAAACATATCAGGCGTTTTGGCGTGGTTTTTAACCTCGTAAATAACAATATATTTCCATTTGTAACACTCTGCTAAAGGCCTTATAAAGAGGCCTATGATGACAGCGATACAACCTATAGCCGGGCGGGACTTTTCCCCCAAAGAAAGCTACTCTCGCGAGGATTTGATTTCTTGCGGACATGGTGAATTGTTTGGTCCCGGGAACGCGAAGCTGCCGCTTCCCCCTATGTTGATGTTTGACCGGATTATCAAGGTCTCAACGGAGGGTGGAGCCTATGGCAAGGGTGAACTGGTTTCCGAATTTGATATCAAACCGGATTTGTGGTTTTTTTCCTGCCATTTTGAAGGGGACCCTGTTATGCCCGGGTGCCTAGGGCTTGATGCGTTGTGGCAGCTTCTTGGGTTTTATCTGGGCTGGACGGGAGCTAAGGGTTCGGGCCGTGCGCTCGGTCTTGGCGAGCTTAAATTCACGGGTCAGGTTCTGCCGGAAACCAAGCTTGTGACCTATCGTCTTGACATCAAGCGGGTGATAAACCGATCCCTCGTTCTTGGAATAGCTGACGGACAGGTGATTGCCGATGGAAAGGTTATTTATGAAGCAAAGGACCTTCGTGTTGGTTTGTTTGACAATCCGCGAAGCCTCTAACTAAATTTATCCGAGAGAGAGAAAGGAACTTTCGATGGTTCTAAAGCAAGATCTGCGTCGCGTGGTCGTGACGGGTATGGGGATTATTTCGTGCATTGGGAATTCTGTGGACGAGGTTCTTGAATCACTTAAGGCCGGAAAATCTGGCATTTCCTTTTCCGAAGATTATGCGGCCAAAGGCTTCCGCTCGCAGGTTTATGGTCTGCCCAAAATCAATCTGAATGAGGTTGTTGATCGTCGCTTGTTTCGCTTCATGGGGGATGCGGCGGCTTACGTTCATCTGTCTATGGTACAGGCAATAGAAGATGCTGGGCTTGGCGAAGATCAAGTCAGCAATGTTCGTACAGGGGCGATTGTTGGATCCGGAGGACCATCAACCCGCAATCAGGTAGAGGCAGCTCGTATCACGCTCGAAAGCGGTCCCAAAAAAGTCGGGCCGTTCATGGTTCCGCGCTGTATGTCTTCGACCACATCGGCAACCTTGTGTACCAATCACAAAATCAAGGGGATCAACTATTCTATTTCTTCAGCCTGTTCGACTTCGGCACACTGCATTGGCAATGCGGCAGAAATGATTGCATGGGGAAAGCAAGACATTATGTTTGCCGGTGGCGGTGAGGAGCTGGACTGGACTCTCTCTGTTCTCTTTGACGGCATGGGGGCTATGTCGTCCAAGTACAATGATACACCTGAGAAAGCTTCCCGTGCCTATGACGCAGGCCGCGATGGTTTTGTGATCGCTGGGGGCGGAGGGATTCTGGTCCTTGAAGAGCTTGAACACGCCAAAGCGCGAGGCGCAAAAATTTACGGCGAGTTGGTTGGGTACGGTGCAACGTCTGATGGGGCGGATATGGTTGCGCCAAGCGGGGAAGGGGCTGTACGCTGTATGCAGCAAGCTCTTGAAACTTGCGCGGATCCTGTAACCTATATCAACACGCACGGAACGAGTACGCCAGTTGGGGATGCGAAGGAGATTTACGCAATTCGTGAAGTTTTCACGGGGCGCGGTGAGAAAATTCCTGCAATCAGTTCAACTAAATCTATGACAGGCCATTCACTAGGGGCAACAGGCGTGCAAGAGGCCATCTATTCCTTGCTCATGCTCAATCACAATTTTATTGCGCCCAGTATTAACATTGAAAACATAGACCCTGAAGCCGCAGATATGCCGATTGCACGAGAGCGGATTGATAATGTTCAGCATAAAACAATTCTCTCCAACAGCTTTGGTTTTGGCGGGACAAACTGCACATTGGCTTTTGCCGGATACAAAGAGTAGGAAGTAGAAAATGACCGGATTGATGCAAGGTAAAAAAGGCCTGATTATGGGTGTGGCAAATGACCACTCTATCGCGTGGGGAATTGCTCAGGCCTGCGCTGCGCAAGGTGCACGGCTTGCCCTGACCTATCAAGGTGATGCGTTTAGAAAACGCGTGGAGCCTCTTGCCGAAGAAATTGGTGTCAAAACAATGGTGGATTGCGATGTTTCTGACATGGCCAATCTGGATCGTTCTTTCGCCGAGATTGAAAAACAAATGGGAGAACTTGATTTCGTTGTTCACTCTCTCGCGTATTCCAACAAGGAAGAACTCAAAGGTCGCTACCTTGATACAACGATGGATAATTTTCTCCACACCATGAATGTATCTTGTTATTCCTTTACGGCGGTGATGAAGCGGGCTGTGCCTCTGATGAAACAGGGCGGCTCGGCTGTGACCTTGACCTATCACGGAGCCCAGAAGGTTATGCCGAATTATAACGTCATGGGAGTAGCCAAAGCCGCATTAGAAGCTTCGGTCCGATATTTGGCGGCTGATCTTGGTCTTCAAAACATCCGTGTCAATGCCATTTCAGCAGGGCCAATGCGTACGCTGGCTGGATCGGCAATTGGTTCGGCTCGTAAAACTTTCAAGTACAATACCTTGACCGCGCCGCTGCGTCGTCCGGTTGGGCTGGAAGAGTTGGGGAGCACAGGGGTTTATCTTCTCTCGGATATGTCCTCAGCCGTCACTGGCGAAATCCATTATGTGGATTGCGGGTTCAGTGTGGTCGGGATGTGTCCTTCTGAACAATGGGAAGATTTAATCTCAGGGGAATAAAAATAAGGTGGAACCCTCACAAGCTCCACCTTACCGTAATGTCTCTAT
>CAYZAR010000188.1:0-3397 GCA_964476455.1 uncultured Micavibrio sp. | reverse complement strand
CTGTAAATTTCTGTATGGACACTCACCGTTCAATCAACACTTCGTAATAAACATATTTATTGAGAGTTGTTGATCGGTAACAAAAGGCCGCCTTTCCGTTCAAAGCCGGATCAGAAATAGTGGCGGCGTAACTGAAAGTTCCGGTAAAGACTGTTGTTTCTCCGGCAACTGTGATGTTAACGGGTGTGGCCAAACTTCCAGAAACCCCCCTGTTGACATAACGGCAAGTGTCTAAGCTAATTCCAGGCAAAAAGGCAATAAGGTCAGACCCCGCCCCTGTTCCATCCGTGCTGCCCACGCCGTCAATTTCGAGAGATCCATTAAAAATCCAATCTGATCCATCATTTACTCCTGCTGGAACAGCTTGATAGGGAATGCCCCCTCCTTGCGGATGGAAAACTTCCTTGTCTGGGTCCGTGCCAAAAACTCCATAAGCGACCGTCCCCGGATGCGCAAAGCTAATATCGGTGTTGGTGAGCTCATGAGAGAGTTTGATTCGGACAATAGCCTGACGAACAGATGTTGGAAATTGGTGAATATAGACACTTTCGACGCGGTTTTTTTCCTCACTAACCCCCCCACTTCCTTGGCGCATGGTCTGTGAAATCGCGTAGGAGAGGGCCGCGAACAAGGACACGTCAAATAAAATAAGGAATAAGACGTTCCCCCTTTGAGGGGAAAAAGAGTCATGGCTCATCATAGCGGCCAAGATTATGAGGGTTTTCCCTGTGAAGCAACTGTTTTTATTTGCACTTTACAAGGTGACCAAGTGAAAATCGCATGATAAAAGGGCTCAGTAAATCCAGAGACAGAATCGGAAGAGTAAGACCAAATGACAAAAATTATCCGTTCCCGCCAAACAAAAATTGTTGCCACTTTAGGCCCAGCTTCTGCCTCCGAAGAGATGATTCGGAAACTTTTTTTGGCAGGAGTTGATGTTTTTCGCTTGAATTTTAGCCACGGAGAACATAGCGACCACCAGTCGCGTGTAGATATTATTCGCAAAGTCGAACAAGAAACAGGCCGACCAATTGGTATTATTGGTGATTTACAGGGGCCGAAGCTAAGAGTTGGAAAATTCAAGGACGGAAAAATATCTTTAACGGCGGGACAAAGGATTCGCCTAGACTTGAGCTCTGAGCTTGGTGATGAAACCCGAGTAAACCTTCCCCATCCCGAGGTGATTGCGGCCATGAAGCCCGGGTCCTTTATCTTGCTTGATGATGGGAAAGTTCGCATGGAGATTGTAGAACAAGGTCCCGACTATTTGGTTGGACAAATTATTTCCGGACGATTCTTATCTAATAACAAAGGATTTAATGTCCCGGGTGTTGTTTTGCCCATTTCTCCGCTGACTCCCAAAGATCGCATTGATCTGGAAGCCGCCATTGGTATGGGGGTTGACTGGATTGCCCAGTCTTTTGTCCAACGTCCCGAAGATGTTGCTGAAGCCAAACAGCTTATTGCGGGCCGTGCCGCCCTTCTCATTAAAATTGAAAAACCATCTGCCCTTAGTTACCTAGATGAGATGGTTGCTCTTGCAGATGGCGTGATGTTGGCGCGGGGAGATCTAGGTGTTGAAATTCCGCCTGAAGAAGTTCCTATTGTGCAGAAAAAAGTAGTGCGAGCTGTTCGCTTTGCTGGAAAACCGATTGTGGTTGCAACCCAAATGCTTGAGTCCATGATTGAAAATCCCTCTCCCACCCGCGCAGAAGCTAACGATGTGGCCACAGCCGTTTTTGATGGAACAGATGCTGTTATGCTTTCTGCTGAAACAGCCGCTGGTCAGTATCCTCTTGAGGCAGTTCAAATTATGGACCGCATTTGCCGCCGCGTTGAACAAGATGAATTATACCGAAGTTTAATTGATGCCGATCATCCCAACGCACGTCAAAATGATGCCTCAGATGCGATTACTATTGCAGCAGATCAGGTGGCCCATGACTTGAAGGCCTCTTGTATTGTTACCTATACAACATCTGGTTCAACGGCTCTGCGGGCTGTCCGGCAGCGCCCCGCGATGAAAGTTGTGGTCATGACACAAAACATCGCAACTGCAAGACGTTTGGCTGTTTCCTACGGAGTTCATGCTATTGAAGTTCATGAAGCCAAGAGTTTTTCAGATGCCGTTCTTATTGCTCAACATCGCGTTGGGGAAGAAGAAGTTGCCAAGAAGGGGGATCGTTTCGTCATGACCGCAGGGGTTCCTTTCGGAACCCCCGGGTCAACGAATATTTTGCGTGTAGCGTGGGCGGAATAACCTGACCTTCTACCTAGCTGAGGCGATTTGTGTTGAGCTGCCTCTACTTGTATGAAGCCACCACGCGCTCCGATTGATTGAAAAGATCGGTTTATAATGCGAGATGGAATCTGCGCGCCTCATTTGCTTGATCTGGTTGTCGAGTACCATCGGACCAGACTCGGTGTAAACAATCAAAATAGCATGAGGGATACCCTTTTGGGTGTCTTTCACCACCGCCAACCTCATATGGCTATCTGGCACCCCAAGTGCCCGCAAGGATGCGTATTTGGTGATGGCAAAATCCTCGCAGTCCCCCCCTCTGGAGAAGAATTCGGTTGGTGTCTCCCAGTAATCTGACTTACCCCAGTTCCGGCTATCGCTGATATAGCGGACGCGGTTCACCATATTGTTGACGTTGGAAGCCATTTCTTCAATCGGCAGGTCTTTGAACTGCCGAAGGTTATCTTTCCACTCAACTAAAACAGCATTGCTCGAAGCAGACCGAGCTTCGTAGCTAAATCGGTCAAAGACGGATTTCCACTTTGAAAAAGCACTCAGATCAGTAGATCTCCTCTCTCCTGTCCCAAACAGAGCGTAGTCTGTAACATCGGGACTATAGGAAACTTGAACCACCCCACTCTGTGCCCCCTCCTTCAGGGAGGACCCCGCCCATGCAGGCCGTGTGCACAAGGATGACGCTGATACGAGAAGAGTAACCACAGCAGCCCCGCAACGTAAGGCTGCCTGAGTCGCGAGCGTCCAGCGAATCTGGCCTTGCGTAACCCAACCCTCTTCAACCAGAATCCGACCGAGGGGCCGCCGTTCTAATTGCTGACGCGACAAAGCCTCTTTGAGCTGCCACGGAGAGAGTTTTTCGCGCAAAACCAGCAACTCTCCCATCCGGTTGCGGTCGAGATAGGCCTTGATGTTTCTCAGAATTCCCTTGTTTTTTGGCAGATACACGCCATCATTGTTTTTATCCATGATGTCCCCTTTTGGTCCCTATATTTTACCATTCCGTTATTTTTTATGTGCTTTAATTTTGCACTTTTTCTTACCCTCTCATTAAACACTGGAAAGATTGACAAAGCATAAATATTCTGTCAAAAGAAGTCAGGTTTCCCTGTTTTTTATGTTTTGGCGATACCTCTATCC
>CAYZAR010000187.1:0-3486 GCA_964476455.1 uncultured Micavibrio sp. | reverse complement strand
AGCTCATCGCCTATAATTTCTCAATCGCCATTAAAAAGAGTTGAGAATCGGGTATACGTTGCAATCTTTTCCTGAAAGATACGCCGCTCTTCTTCGCACGCCTTTGGATGCCGCAGCGTTTTTTTTATAGCTCACGCCTAACTTCTTCAGACCGTGGCAAATCGCGTTCTGGTGTACGCCAAATCGCGCCGCGCGCTCGGATTGATAGGCATCAGGGTATTTCTCCACATCCAGAGCCAAAGCCTCCATGTCAACTTTGCGCCGGCGATAGCCGTGCTTGCGCGGCTCAATCTCCTTCAGCCAGCGCACCACGCTTGCTACGCCCACACAAAACCGCTCCGCTATCTCGGCTATTGTAAGGCCTTCCTTCTCTCGGACAGATAAAACCTTACGGCGGAAGTCTATCGAATATGCCATACCTCAATTGTAATCAATATTATTTGGTTTGGCTATACATCTGCAAAGTCTGGACAACTGAGCCAGAAAAGTTCAGAATTAACCCTATCCATCACAATGTGGGACTGAACAGGTAAGCCCCCTGCAATGAAAGGGGTTTGGAAGGGCCTCAAGCCTGAACTGACTGGAAAATTTATGGTGGCGGTGGAGGGATTTGAACCCCCGACACAAGGATTATGATTCCTCTGCTCTACCGACTGAGCTACACCGCCACGGCCTTAAAAACCGCTGCACTATGCGAAAACTTGCCTAGGCTGTCAAGTCTTTAAGAATTAAGCAAAACTGAGGGAGTAATTTTTTGACTTGCGGCAAGGTAACGGGCCTTGTCCATCATGGTCCGAGCTTTTTGTACGCTTCCACAGCCGGCATATAGACAGGCGAGACGGAAGGCTACAAAAGGGTTTTGGGGGAGTTTGCATAGAACTCCAAGCAACAATTGCTCTTTTTGTGCGTCAGGAAGCTCAGGGTTTGCTGCTTGTGCGAAAATCCCACCGACGGATTTGCGAAGGTTTCTGGGGAGACTTTCTCCAAAAGCCGACGTAAGCGGGGCAGTAGCTTGTTCCTTGAACATAAGTTGGCCTACCCTGATAAAAAGTTGAGACCGGTCTTGTTGGGGGGAAGAAGAGTGGGACACAGTAAAGAACCTTTCTTAGGTAGAGAGTTAAAAAAACTAAGCAACCGCCATGCGGTTTGTTTCTTGATGGGTGGAGTCTATCCATCCCCCGCCAATCAGGCGATCTCCGATATAGCAAGCTGCTGCCTGCCCGGGGGAGATACCGTATTGCGGTTCGGGAAGGGTCAGGGTTGCGGTTTCTTTGCCTGTCTGCTGCAAAGTGGCGGGGACGGGCCGAGTCATGGAACGCAGCTTCACCTCAACCGTGAGGCTAGGCGGCAGGTCTTCAAGCCAGTTGCACGCACTCAGTAAAACAACATCGCGGGCCAGAGCTTCTTTGGGGCCGACCGTAACGCGGGCTAAGGCAGCATCAATGGCTACGACATACAAAGGGTCATTGTTTTCGGTATAGCCACCGCCAATTCCAAGCCCTTTGCGTTGGCCGATTGTGTAATGGATGATACCATCATGGGTTCCCAAAACGCGTCCATCGAGATGGACAATTTCTCCTCTTCGTCCGGCTTCGGGAGCAATTTTTTTGACCACCGCAGCATAGTCGCCATTCGGTACAAAGCAAATATCTTGGGAATCCGGTTTTCCAGCGTTGAGAAGCCCTAACCGGCTTGCGTGAGAACGGGTGACTTCCTTATTCCAACCTCCTAAGGGGAAGCGAAGAAAATCAAGCTGTTCCGGAGTGGTGGCAAAGAGGAAATAACTCTGATCCTTGGAAAGGTCTGCGGCGCGGCGAAGCTCGGCGTGACCTGCTGCATTGACTACGCGCTGAACATAGTGGCCAGTCGCCATGCAATCGGCGTTCAAATCGCGGGCAACTTGTAAGAGATCATGAAACTTGACACTCTGATTACAGCGAACGCAGGGAATAGGCGTTTGCCCCTTAAGGTAAGTGGCTACGAAATCATCAATCACTGATTGGCGGAAATTATTCTGATAGTTGAGAATGTAATGGGGGAAGCTCCGCTCTTCGGCAACCCGTTTGGCATCGTAAATGTCTTGTCCGGCACAGCACGCGCCTTTCTTGGCAATCGCCTCGCCATGATCGTAGAGCTGGAGAGTTATTCCCACAACATCATAGCCTTCTTCTTGCAGCAGCGCAGCGGTCACAGATGAATCAACTCCTCCCGACATGGCGACCACCACGCGGGTATCCTGAGGGGCTTTGGCAAAGCCAAGTGAATTAAGAGGATGGCCCATGGGTAGCGACTATAAAAGGAAGCAACCCAAAAAGCAAATGGATTGTCATATAGTTAAATCGGATGCTAATCCTGACTTGTATAGAGTTTGATCCGGCTGCACAGATCATTAACCATAGGAGCAATCTCTGCGTTAAAGGCTTTGCGAGACTGATCTGGTAAAGATTCGGCAATATCATCGCACATATTGTTCAAAATCACGCCAAAATCGTCAGGCTCGAATTTGTGCTCTGCGAGAAACTTATTCCCCTCACTCAAACGCTTAAACATCATGTTAACAATGGCCCGAATAGTAGGGTCTGATTTCTTCAGCTTTTCTTCTAGCTCCTGCCGAGAGATTTCAATGAGGTTACAATCTTCCAAAGCAATCACGTTGGCGGTTCGTCTGCCCTGATTATACAGAGCCATTTCCCCGATAATCTCCCCAAGGGTCAGGGTTCCGAGTGCGCGTTTTTTTCCGCAGTTCTTTGTGAAGACCTCAACTTCTCCTGATTGAATCAGATAAGCCGTGTTTCCTTCATCTCCCTCACGGAGGATGATGCTGCCTTTGGGAAAAAACTTTCGTTCACGGATGATAGGAAGATTTTTGTGGGACATAGGGGGTGCATTACTAAAACAAAGGGCTCTTCCCTTCATTTTTGCCTGATTCACGGGTTTTTGTCCACGGCTTATGTTATAGCTGGATTTACAATTGCTTAGACATATTGTTTGGCTCTTGTCCTCGCGACTCCTCCCCGTCACCCCCGCTTTAGGCGGGGGTCTGGCTTAATGTGCCGAATCCGCGCCTCCGCGGAGATAACAACGAGGGGCAAAGATTCTCCCTAGAATCTGCTTCGCGGATTCGGGGAATGACAAAAGGGGGGCGTTCTTAAGGAGCGGTGGGTGAAAAAACCCCTTGAGGGAGAGCTTGAGGAATTGCTGCGGCTTCCTTCTCGCGCTTGACTCGGTACATATCCTTATCTGCGATTTTCATTATGCTTTCGAAACTGTTGCTTGCTGCGGATTCATCATATTCGCCATATCCTTGACTGACACCAAGAAAAATACTTTGTCCATTATAGCTCATGGGGTCTTGGGTGATCTCCGAAAGAGTTTGGTCAAAAATGGGCTTAAACTCGGCGATGGTTGTGTTGGTGGCCAGAACCCAAAATTCATCACCACTTTTGTGGCAGAGTGTATCGACCGGACGCAACCTGCTCCCAACCC
>CAYZAR010000186.1:0-3493 GCA_964476455.1 uncultured Micavibrio sp. | reverse complement strand
GTTTGGGAATAGGCGGAAGATCATCGGCTTTCGATTTTGAAGCCTTTCCCTTTTGCTGAATGGCAATCCGGTTGACGGCATGGGCTACAATGGCATTCAAATGAGGCTTGGCCAAAGCCAACAACAACTGGTCATCCTCAATAGCCATCGAGGCAACCAATTGACGCGTTTTGGTCTGGTTGCCCTTAGCTTTTCTAAGAGCTTCAATAATACAGGTCTCAAGATAGGACTGAGCCATAAATGCCTCCTATGTTCAGGAAAATGATACCACAGGGTTCCACAAGTTTACAGGGCGATTTTTGACAATTCGAGAGCCAATGCCTGCAGTCCGCGCACACGGTCCTTGAGATGATCCCATGAACGCAAAACAGATATTTTTTGATCGGGCCGTAGCTTGACGCTCCCGGGATGAGAAGAAACCCAGCCAAGTAGTTTTTCAGGGCAAGGCGGCGAGTTCTGATAAAACCCGATGAGGGCTCCTTTAGGACCAGCATCTAGATGAGATATACCCGCCTTTTTACAAAGGATTTTGATTTTAACAATGTCAAACAAATTGCTGGCCTCATCTGGCAAAGGGCCAAAACGATCTATCATCTCGGCAGCAAAAATTTCAATTTCCTCTTCACTTTCAAGCTCGGCCAATCGGCGATACAAACTCATCCGTGTACTGAGATCTGTCACGAAATGCTCAGGAATGAGAACAGAAGATCCCAGATTGATAACTGGACTCCACCCGCTTTCAACAGGTGGAGTCTCATGATCTGCGCCGGAACGGGCGGCCGCAACAGCCTCTTCTAACATCTGCTGATACAGCTCAATACCGACTTCCTTGATATGACCGGACTGTTCCTCACCCAACAAATTCCCTGCCCCACGAATATCAAGGTCATGGCTGGCCAGTTGAAATCCAGCCCCCAAGCTATCCAATGTTTCAAAAACCTCCAGCCGCTTTTGGGATTGCTCTGTCAATTTCACAGAAGGATCGTAAGTGAGATAGGCATAGGCGCGGACTTTTGATCGTCCCACACGCCCCCGAATTTGATAAAGTTGAGAGAGCCCGAACATATCGGCACGGTGAATGATAATCGTGTTTGCAGCCGGAATATCGAGTCCGGATTCAATGATGTTGGTAGCCAACAGAACACCATACTGCCCTTCATAAAAAGCAGTCATCCTCTCTTCCAATTCAGTCGGTGTCATTTGTCCGTGTGCAGAGATAACCTTGACCTCTGGAACCAAATCTTTCAACTGTTGCTCTAACTCTTCCATGTCTTTAATGCGTGGGCACACGTAAAAACTTTGGCCACCCCGATAATGTTCGCGCAAAATAGCATCCCGAATAACCAGAGGATCAAATGGCATAACAAAAGTACGAATGGCTAACCTGTCCACTGGCGGTGTCGCAATAATACTCATGTCACGCACGCCAGCCAGAGCCATTTGCAGGGTACGAGGTATCGGCGTGGCCGTTAAGGTCAGAATATGAACACTGGCTTTAAGCTCTTTCATTTTTTCTTTTTGCTTAACACCAAATCTTTGTTCTTCATCAATAATCAATAAGCCAAGATTGGCAAACTTCACATCTTTAGCAAGCAAGGCGTGGGTTCCGATGACAAGTTTAACCGACCCATCCTCCATACCCTCTTTAATAGTCTTGGCTTCTTTGCTAGTTACAAAACGCGAAAGCTGCTCAACGCGCAGCCCAACTTCGGCAAAGCGACGACAAAAATTTTCATGATGTTGACGGGCAAGCAAAGTCGTGGGAGCAACAATGGCTACCTGCACCCCCGACAACGCAGCTACAAAGGCCGCTCGCATTGCCACTTCCGTTTTGCCATACCCAACATCGCCACAAATCAGACGATCCATTGGCTCTCCTGATGACAAATCAGCCAAAGTTTCCTGAATGGCGCGTAGTTGATCTTCGGTTTCCTGATAAGGAAATCGAGAGACAAATTCGTTATAGTTTCCATGATCCGCTTCCAGCACCTCAGCATGGCGCACATGGCGCATAGCAGCGATTTTGAGCAAACCATCCGCCATTTTCATCAAGTCTTTTTTGACTTTTGCCTTTCGCGCCTGCCATCCAGCTCCACCAAGTTTATCAAGGTCCGTATGCGCTTCGTCACTGCCAAAACGGGAAAGAACTTCGATATTCTCAACCGGAACGAAAAGTCGGTCCCCACCCGCATAGGTGATTTTCAAACAATCATGAAGCAGTCCACCAGCCTTGAGTGTTTCCAGTCCCTCAAACCGCCCGACCCCATGATCTATATGAACAACCAGATCCCCCGGATTGAGGGCTGAAATTTCCCGCAAGAAATGATCTGCCCTGCGCCGCCGCGCTGTCTTCCGTGTCAAACGATCTCCAAGAATATCTTGCTCGGTGACCAGTAGAAGATCAGAAGCAACAAAACCATGTTGCAAAGGTAAGAGAATAGCTCCAACCTGACCATTCTTTAGCTTATGGACATCAGATATTTTTTCACAAGGCAGCAAGGAAACTCCGGCAGATTCTTGCATCATCGTTATAAAACGATCCCGCGATCCTGCGCTATAACACGCAACAACCTGTTTGCGCCCATCTTGAATATGAGAGGCCAGATAAGCAGCTACTTCACGAAACACGTTCATATCCGGCTGAGAACGAACATCGCCAAAGTCACGTCCACGCCGCGCCACAGCGTTCTGACTTTCATCATGAGGCGAAGAAAATGGTTGAAGAACCAGAGGATTTCCGCACCGCCAAATGTCGCGCACCTCCTCCTCAGTCAAATAAAGCCGATCGGGCGGAAGCGGATGATATGCCGCTCCAGATAGACTAATATCTCCACCCTCTTTCTTCTTTTTGCGCTGGACAATTGAACTGTCCAAAGTCTGGCGGGCGGCATAAAAATCTTGAATCTGTGTGTGGCGTTCTCTTCCGGCCAGCTCCGCTTGAGCATCAAGCGACACTTCAAATCGAGGGATATAACCAAACAAACTCGCCATACGATCAAAAAACAGAGGAAGCCAGTGTTCCATACCGGCATGACGCCGCCCCTCGCTAACCGCTGTGTAAAGAGGATCAGACTGTTGAGCTACACCAAAGAGATCTCTATATGCGCCACGAAATTTCTGAATTGATAGATCATCAAGAAAGAATTCCGTCACAGGCCGTAAGCTGAAATGATCTAGAAACCCAGTTGACCTCTGGGTAGAAGGATCAAAACTCTTGATTGTTTCGACATCATCTCCAAACAGATCCAAACGCAGCGGATCAAGATACCCGGGAGGAAATAAATCAACAATCCCCCCACGAACAGCGAACTCTCCTGCTTCGCGGACTGTTTCAACCCGAAGATATCCATTGTCCACCAGAAACTTCATCAAATGCTCTTGGGTTAACTTTCCTCCCCGCCGAACGGAAAGCTGCGCCGAAGAAAGAACTTCTGGAGGCATAACCTTTTGAGTTGCTGCATTGACATTAGTCAAAACAAGGCGGGGTTTATAC
>CAYZAR010000185.1:0-3501 GCA_964476455.1 uncultured Micavibrio sp. | reverse complement strand
TTCCCGTGATCGGAACAATCTACCGCGCTGTGACGGGTGATGAGATCAAGCCCGCCGCCCGTATTATTGGAGATACGGCCTTCGGAGGCGTGGTCGGAGCTGCAACCGCGATTGCTGATACAGTTGTGGAAGCCAGCACTGGAAAAGATGTTGGTGGCCACGTTGCGGGAATGTTTCGCTCCTCTCCCCCTTCGGCAGAACTTGCGGGAACCACAATTGCTGTGGCAAACCTCAACCGCGATGAGCCGTCCTATAATTCCTGAACTTTCCCGTTAACTTGATCCTAACCATTCGGGTATTTACTCCATCTTGTGATGGAAAATTTTACCGACAGGCAATTGGTTCTCCTTTACACCGGTCTCAAAGTTCCGGTTGCTGTTGCTGATCTTCTTGCAACACCCGAGCGGGACTTGGCCGAGGATGAGATTTACGCCTTGCAGACAATGATTTCCGAAATGAACGCTGAGAAAGCCCTCGTTGCTCTGGCGTGTTGTGCGCAAATTTTGGCAGGGCATAACGATCTTGATGCAACCGCCCGCACGCCGCTGCGCTTTCAGTCCGATTGTATTTTGAACGACTATGCCGGACACGTTCTTGCTCAAGAGAAAGAGATAGAAGGGCAAGTCGTTTATATGCAAGAAGACTTCGAAGCCTTGTCAGAAATCTTTGGTCTGAGTGCGGATGTAGCTAGGTCCGAGTTGGCGGGGCTTGCCACGTTGTGCGATGTCTTGGCAGATATGTCTGCATCCTACGCCGAAGCTCTAGAACCAGACCTTGCCGAATTTTATTTGCACCTTTGTCTTGAGGAAAACCCTCAAGCAAAGGAGCCTGCTGCCCATCTGGGGAATGTTATTCCCTTTCCACATTCCCGCCTTGCCCACTAAATTCGCGAGCCAGCATAGGGCCAAGAGAGCGGCCACCCAAAAGATGGGTATGGAAATGAGGAACTTCTTGCCCTCCGTTAAGCCCACAATTTGCAATCGCTCTAAATCCAGCTTCGCTCAGCCCTAACTCTTTCGCCAGTTTTCCAACAGCCCGATAAAACCCTGTTATCTCTTCCGGTGTTCCGCGAGAGCCAAAATCGGCAATATCCCGATATTCTCCTTTGGGAATAACCAGAACATGAACAGGGGCTTTAGCTGCAATGTCATGAAATGCTAGAACGTATTCGTCTTCATAGACTTTTTGACAAGGAATCTCGCCGCGCAGAATTCGTGCAAAAATATTGTGAGAATCATACGTCATACTTTTTTCCTAAGGTTAGAAGTTCCACTTTTTCCAAAAATATACAAAGTTCCGATTTTATAAAGACTCTCTTTTGAAATTTGTAAGTTTTCATATTTGCAGCGACATTCTCCCATCTTTTTGCTTTTGTTCAAAAAATATGTTATATCAATACTATCTAATGAAAAAGGAGTTCCAGATGCCAAAAAATGGCTATTGGATAGAATGCATCCCTGTATGTGGGGAGGCAAATCAAAATGGTGAGGAATTTTTCTATAATGCGTCAGTTCATTCTTTTCCAGAAATAAGAGTAACGGCCAACAGCCCTGAACAGGCTATTGCCAAATTGCGATTCAAACTACGAGCCCTTCGCAGGTACTACCAGATGACTGGCAAGTCTTTGCCTGAAATGGATAACCCCGTCCGGCCACCGTCTCGACTGCGCAGC
The DNA here is from genome assembly GCA_964476455.1 of uncultured Micavibrio sp. Taxonomy (GTDB): domain Bacteria; phylum Pseudomonadota; class Alphaproteobacteria; order Micavibrionales; family Micavibrionaceae; genus UBA1573. The sequence continues at coordinate 1,829 of CAYZAR010000185.1, read as the reverse complement.
GTGCGCGGGTGGATTTCAGTTTATATCCAGATGGTAGAGAGCGGAGACTCTTTGAGGAAAGAAGGTTAGCGTGAGGATTCTTTGGCGGTTTCAATTGCTTGGCGAACGCCTTCTAAGAAAGTTTGGCTCCGTTGGATGGTCAGGTCCGTAACACCAAGCCGTTCCAACTCAATCAAGTCTGCAACAAATCTTTGGACATCGGCCAAATCTTTCTCTGAGAAGTCGCTTCCCAGAGAAACAGCCTCAGCTGCCCCGCCCCCTACCGGAGAAGGAGGGGGGAGCCGCGCTTCGATATTGGGATCATGAACAGCTCGCCCTGTGGTCTGATAGGCTCGCGCCGCCCGAGAACTCATACTGTCCATTTCTCTTTCCGGTGAAAAAGAGGGGGGGGAAGGCGTATCTTTTTCTGGAAGTGTTCCTTGTAGCAAGGTTTGCAAGAACGCCTTGAGAGCCGCCACTGACACTGTGGCAGAATCTTCCCAAACAAGAGGTGTATATTCCCCGCTTTCTGGCCCTTTTTTTCCTTTTTCCTGACCTTGGCTTTCGTCCCGACGAATATGAAGCCGTGTATCTGTTTCTTCGGTTCGGCGAAGAATTGTACGAAACACGGGGTCAAGTCGTGAAAACATTATCGCACGCTTCTTTGCGTTGGCCGTAACATCAGGACTCCTTCATCTCCGCTAAAAGTGTGCCATGGAGCTTTCCAAGACCAAACTTCTTCCATGTTTTGTGAGAAAAAGCCAATGTAACCAATCTGAGCTAGTAGGGGATAGTGGCGAGTCCCCTCCAGTGTAACAGGCTCTTTGTAACTACCAGAGAGGGGTTTTAATTCAAGAACCATTGTGACTGTCCGCCGACCTTCATGCCGCGAGGCTTTGAAAGCCTCCTGACTGTTCAAAGCAACCGATTCAAAATTCTCAATCCCATCGGCCAGAACTGCAATGGGACGACCTGAAAACTCGTAGGGGAAGAAAATTGTTCCTGTGGAAGGATATTTGATGTCCATGGTGTATTTCTTGTTGGGAGGATCAAGGGTCAACACCATCTCAACCGCCGCCCGAATAACAATAACGCTCGATTTTGCATCAAGAGAATTGAACTTGGCTGACAAACGGCCCGTTTCGCTCTCAAGGACTTTCATACGCTCTGTTGCGTTCATCTCACGGTAGGCGCGAGTTTGACGAATAATTAGCCCAAAATCAGGCCGCGCTCCAGAAACCTTATAAAAAAGAAGCCCCACATCTTCCGCTGACGAAGGCTTGACAAGCGACATTGTTCGAGAACTGGAAACCGTCTGGGCCCAAGCGGAGCCGCCCCCTTCCGGAATACCGCCGACCAGAAAGGCAAGAAAAAGGGCAAAAACAAAAAACAAAAAGAACAAATGAGTTTTCATGGCATCCACACACGATTTCCTTCATTATACCCTAGACTTTCCTAAGGACCAAGGATGCAAGGCAAAAAAAATAAACCTCCCGTTAAAACAGACAAGAAACCAACGAGCCTTGATCCAGCAGTGATTGATCCTTCTGGATTGTGGCAAGACGCGGTCAAAGACTTAAAACCCCTAAAACCTAGGCCTGAGAAAGAGATTGTTCCAACGCCTCCCTTGAAACGCTCTCCCAAACGAGAGGAAAACCAGACGGTCTTTCCTTCTCTTCCCCAACAAAGTGCTAGCCACGGACTTGACCGCAACAGAAAAAATCGCCTTAAAAGGGGGGAAATCCCTATTGAGGCCCGCCTTGACCTTCACGGACGAACGCTCGCAGCGGCTCATGAAGAGCTCACGCACTTCTTGAAAAACAGCTACGTCTCTGGCCTACGCTGTGTTC
>CAYZAR010000184.1:501-3519 GCA_964476455.1 uncultured Micavibrio sp. | reverse complement strand
ACTCCAGCCCCTCTTGGCCGTTACGAGCAATTTCTACTTTATACCCGCGACTGCTCAGGTCATCGTACAGGATGCTGCACAGCTCGCGCTCATCTTCCACGACAAGGATTGTTTTGGTTTTCGGCATGGCTCACTCAACTCAGAGGCTAGAATTAACGATTCTGCGACTCTATCGCGTCTTGCTCCCATGCTCAAGAGGCAACCCAAAAAGCTTACACTCTTTTGGACAAAGACTCTGGAAGCTCTATACTAAGGGAGGTCCCCTTGCCCACTTGGCTTTTGGCTTGGATATGCCCGCCTTGCAGTTTTACCAGATCCCTCACCAAAGAAAGGCCAACGCCTGAACCGGCAATGCCCCTAGAAGTTGTTGCTCGAAAGAAGCGTTCAAAAATACGGTCCACCTCTTCTTCGGGAATCCCGACCCCATTATCTTCAACCGTAACAAATATTCTTCCGCTGTCCGTCCTGCTGTGGACCTGAATAATTGGATTTTCTGGAGAAAACTTAACGGCGTTAGACAAAAGATTTGTCAAGATAATCGTCATCATTTTTCGATCAAGCTCTACTTCATTCGGCAAATCTTCTATTTTGCAGGTAATAATCAGATCTCTTGAGAGGTTTTTTTGCTCCTCGCACAGCTCAAGAATCAGTTCTTTCAGACTAAACTTCTCAATATTAAGCCCAAGCTTTCCGGTTTTGAGCATATTAGAGGAAAGGACAGCCTCCATCATATTTACTGTACGCGAAACCGCACTGCGGATCGTTTTGAGACGATTTAGAACCTCGAAAGTTGGTAGTGACGTAATTCTGCGTTCCAGAATCTGTGCATTCCCATCAACGATTGCCAGAGGGGTTCGAAATTCGTGACTGACCATACTGATGAATTGCTTTTGAAGGTTGCTGGCCTCCTGCTCGCTGGCTAAAGCCCGCTCCAGAGCCATTTCTTGATTTTTGTAATCGGTGATGTTGGTAATTGAGAGAATCGTTCCCGCACGGCTTTTAAGAGGAACTGCCGTCATGCGGAGATAACTTCCATCCTCCATTCTAAATTCGTACTGCCCTACCAATTCAAGCCAGAACGCTTTCGCACTTTCGTAAGAAGGATCTCCCTGCTTCATGCCAAGATGTTCAGCCATACCCTCAAATATTTTAGCAACGGGAACGCCCCTGACGAATTTATCGGCCATCCCGGGAAAATCTCTCAGAAAGTGGTCGCTGCTATAAAAGATTCGTTTTTGGCGATCAAAAACAATAAATGCATCGGCACTCACCGACATAAATTCTCGAAACGTCTGATACTCGTCTTCCTGAAAACGGGCTTGCAGGCGCATAATTCCCTTTTTTAGCTTATGATTGAATATATTCTGGAAATCTTTGGTTCGGATAATTTCCTCGTTATAAATCGCATCAAATTCAGCAGAAAGAATATGGAGCCGTTTCCGAATATCAGGCTCGGCAGTTATTGCTATAATATCAGCCACAACACCTTTCATGTCCCCCAATGTCTTGGCTATATTGAGATTTTTGGGATTGGCATCATTCACCACCACAAAAACTATCGCGCTGTGATAGGCCTCTTCGAACAGCTCTTCTTGGCTTTCTGGTGTCAGCACCCTTACATTCTGCCCGGGAATCAGTTCCCAAATCAGCTGGGTTAGCGATTTTTCGGCATCATCGCCATAAATCGTAACAGCCGGAACTGGGGTTTTACGAAGGGAGACAGGGCTAGCAGTGCTTCTTAGTTTCATTGGACATCCTCGGCCTATCAGTTTCCTTGACAGGCCCTTAAGAAATGGTTTATAAGCTGGGCCCTGAACTAAAAAAGGTCCCCAATTTAGGGGTCGTTGACAACAGAATCAAAGGTTTGACAAATGTTTGCAGTTATTCGTACTGGTGGAAAACAGTACAAAGTCGAAAAAGATACCTATATCCAAGTTGAAAAACTGGAAGCCGCTCCGGGTGAGTCCGTTAAAATCACTGACGTTCTCTTGATTTCCGATGGCGACAAAACCACAGTTGGCGCGCCTGTCATCAAAGGCGCGGTCGTTACTGCAGAAATTTTGGAACAAGGCCGGAATGACACTGTTCTGATTTTCAAAAAACGTCGTCGTCAAAACTCACGCCGTAAGAACGGACACCGTCAGCACACGACAACCATCAAAATTACAGATATTAAAGCGGCCTAACTGGCCCGATTACCGGAGGATATGAACCATGGCACACAAAAAAGCAGGCGGTAGTTCCCGCAACGGACGCGACACAGCTGGTCGTCGTCTTGGCGTAAAATGTTTTGGCGGGGAAACCGTCACAACAGGCTGCATTATTGTCCGTCAACGCGGAACCAAGTTTAAGCAAGGCAAAAATGTCGGGATTGGCAAAGACCATACCCTGTTTGCTTTGGCAGATGGCAAGGTCTTTTTCTCGCGCAACGATGATGATCGCCCTGTCGTAAACGTGGTTCCGAACGGTCCCACACAAGCTCAAGCGGCGGAATAAGATCGCATAGATTTTAAGAGATCAAAGCCCGCCACCATCAAGGCGGGCTTTTGTTTTATAACGTCATCCCGTTGGCGCGTCCAATAGGACGCTAGCACAAACGGGATCTGGAATCTCTGTGCAGCTCCGCTGCGCTCAATATACCAGATCCCCGATCTGCGGTCAGCAGGGCTTCCCTTGTCGGGGATGACAATTGTACAAATATTTTAGGCTTAACTATAGACAAGGTTACAAAGGATGAAATTTCTCGATCAGGCCAAAATCTACGTCCAAAGCGGAGACGGCGGAGCCGGATGCTGTAGCTTCCGGCGTGAGAAATTTGTTGAATTTGGCGGCCCAGATGGCGGGAATGGCGGACGTGGGGGTAGTATTATAATTGAATGCGTCAATGACCTAAACACGCTTATTGATTTCCGTTATACTCAGCACTTCCGTGCCCAAAAGGGCCATCATGGGATGGGACGAAACCGCTCTGGCTCCGATGGAGAAGATTTGGTAATTCGCGTTCCCGTTGGAACTGAG
>CAYZAR010000184.1:0-491 GCA_964476455.1 uncultured Micavibrio sp. | reverse complement strand
AGACCAAGAAACCATCTTGCTGGACCTTACAAAAGTGGGGGACCGCTTTGTTTTTCTGCGAGGTGGGGATGGTGGCTTCGGCAATGCCCATTATAAAACCGCGACCAATCAAGCTCCCCGCAAATTCACCCCGGGGTGGCCCGGGCAAGAGCGGGAAATTTGGCTCCGCCTAAAACTCATCGCGGACGCTGGCATTATTGGGTTACCCAATGCGGGAAAATCAACTTTTCTGGCGGCCTCTTCCGCCGCCAAACCTAAAATTGCAGCCTACCCTTTCACCACGCTTCACCCCAATCTTGGGGTCGTAAAGATTGACAACCACGACTTTGTTCTGGCTGACATCCCTGGCTTGATTGAGGGAGCTCACGAAGGCCACGGTCTTGGAGACCGTTTTCTTGGTCATGTGGAACGGACTTCTGTTCTTTTGCACCTTGTTGATATTACCCAAGAAGACCCTCTTGCCGCCTATCACACCATCCGTGAGGAACTGA
>CAYZAR010000183.1:0-3609 GCA_964476455.1 uncultured Micavibrio sp. | reverse complement strand
GGGCCGATCCTTACGAACTTGAGGAAATAGTTAGTCATGCTTGGCGGATTAACGATTATCTGAGCGGCCTCTTTGCAGGCATTGGCATTAAACTGGTTGATTTTAAGGTCGAGTTTGGCCGGATTTATGGAGAGTATGAAGAGGTTTATATTCTGCTCGCTGATGAAATCTCGCCGGATAATTGTCGGTTGTGGGATGAAAAAACCGGAGAAAAACTTGATAAGGACCGCTTCCGTCAAGATTTGGGCGGTATGATCGAAGCTTATCAAGATGTTGCGAAGCGTCTTGGGTTGATTCCGGAAAGCGGAATTATTCAAGGTGGTAATGTTGATGAGCAAATTGCCGGCGCGCTTGAAGGAATCGAAAACGAAGTTGCTAAAGAGCGCAAGCTGCGCAGTGTTAACAAAAGTTCACCCTCTAAACCTTGGAAAGTCTAATCTATGAAAGCCATTGTTAAAGTGACCCTGCGGAAGGGTATTCTTGACCCTCAAGGAAAGGCAATCGGAAATGCCCTTAACCAGCTCGGGTTTGCTGAGGTCGGCGACGTTCGTCAGGGCAAGCTGATCGAAATGGAAGTGGCCGAAGGAACCTCTGCCGAACGTGTCAAGGAAATGTGCCAAAAACTTCTCGCCAATCCCATCACGGAAGATTTCGAAGTAGTGAATATCGCCTAGACTCTGTGTCGTTCTTGTCTTTGAAGGAAAGGGCTTTCCGGTTATGCTGAGTCTTGTTTTGAGGATTCGCCATGAAAAAGACCCCCCTTCACGCCGCCCATCTTTCTGCCCGTGCCAAAATGGGAGAATTCGCCGGATATGATATGCCTCTCTACTATCCGCTTGGGGTATTGAAAGAGCATGAATGGGTGCGTGAGGAGGCCGGAATTTTCGATGTGTCCCATATGGGGCAGATCCGACTTGCTGGAGAAGATGTCGCATCTTTTCTTGAGTATATGACTCCCTCGGCTTTTGCGCCCCTTAGACTGTTTTCGGCCAAATACACGGTTCTAACTAACGAGCAGGGTGGGATTGTCGATGACCTGATTGTCACGCGTTTGAAGAACAATGAATTTTTTGCCGTAATTAATGCTGGCTGTAGGGACAAGGATATTTTGTGGCTATCCCAGCATTTACCTGAAGGTGTTACTCTCTCTATTTTTAGCCAAAGAGCTTTGTTGGCTCTGCAGGGGCCAAAAGCTGCAAATGTCTTACATGATGTCTTGGGCGTTGATGTTTCAGGGCTTGGGTATATGCGCATGATGAAAAATGATGCGTTGCTGATCTCACGCCTTGGGTATACTGGAGAAGACGGGTTTGAGATTAGTGTTCCCGAAGATTGTGCCGAGGAGATGTGGCACAAAATTTGTGCAAACCCTCATGTTAGGCCAATTGGTTTAGCCGCACGTGATTCTTTGCGGCTTGAAATGGGGTACTGCCTTTATGGGCATGATATCAATGAGATAACAACGCCTCTTGAAGCGGATCTTTCGTGGGTTATGCGCAAAGAGGCCGTGGGGTACATTGGTGCCGCAGCAGTTAAAGCCCCCGAGAGAAAGCGAGTGGGGTTAGTTTTACAGGATAAGGGCGTGGCCCGTGAAGGGGCAGAAATTTTTAGCAAATCCGGAGCTCCTATCGGTGTTCTCTCAAGTGGTGGGTTTTCGCCAACTCTCAAGCAATCAATCGGGCAGGGGTATGTGCCTTTGGCTTTTTCTTTTGAAGGGACCGAAGTTTTTATCAAGGTGCGTGAGAATATGATTTCCGCTAAAATTGTCCGGATGCCATTTATAAAACCAAGAACAAAAACGGGAAAATCAGCATGAGTGAGATTAAATTTACCAAAGACCATGAATGGGCCAAAATCGAAAACGGCACGATTGCTGTTCTGGGGATCACAGAGTATGCCCAGCACGCGCTGGGGGATATTGTTTATATAGAGCTTCCAAAACTTGGCGCAACCTACGGAAAAGGTTCTCATTTTGCTGTGGTTGAATCGGTCAAGACTGCGGCAGAGGTTTATACGCCAGTCAGTGGCGAGATCGTTGCGGTCAATACGGCTTTGGAGAAAAATTTTGATCTTTTGAAATCGGAAACCGATGGGTGGATTGCCAAAATAAAAATGAACAATCCGGCAGAGATTGAGGCATTGATGGACGAAGCGGCCTATCAAGCCTATTTGAAAACGGTGGAGTAACCTGATGCGCTATTTGCCGCTAACCGAGAAAAATAGATTACAACTGCTTGAATCTATAGGAGTTTCTTCGGTCGATGATCTTTACAAAGACATACCCTTTTCTGCAAGATCAGAGCCTAGGTTTGACTTGCCCGACCATCAAGGCGAGTTGGAAGTCGAATGGGCTTTGGGCAGGTTGGCCGGGCAGAATCGAAGTGCTGGTGAAGGGCCTTTTTTTCTAGGGGCGGGGGTTTATAACCACCATATCCCCGCCAGTGTGGACTATATTATTCAGCGGTCCGAATTCTTAACTTCTTACACACCATACCAGCCAGAAATTGCCCAAGGTACGCTACAGGTTATTTTTGAATTTCAAACCCTGATTGCGCGCCTCACCGGACAGGATGTGGCCAATGCCTCTATGTATGACGGGGCAACCTCGCTGGCTGAAGCGGTGTTGATGGCTCTTCGTTTGACGGGGCGTTGCGGTATTGTCGTGGCGACCCCTCTCAATCCCCAATATCGCGAAGTGGTTGAAATCTATACCAAAGGACACGGGGACATTGGTTCGGTGATTGACGAGAATACGGCGTGTGTGATTGTGCAATCTCCTGACTTGTTGGGAAATCCTCATGATTACGCCGCTTTTCGCGCCTCTTGTGATGCGGTAGGGGCCAAGTTAATTGTAGTCATTACTGAGATTATTTCGTTGGGGCTTCTCCCTGCGCCGATTGAAGCAGACATCGTATGTGGCGAAGCGCAATCTATCGGAATGCCTATGTCCTTCGGGGGGCCACATTTAGGGTTTTTCGCGGGGCGTGAAGAAAATTTGCGCCAAATGCCCGGGCGTCTTTGTGGTGAAACGGTGGATGCTGAGGGGCGGCGCAGTTTTGTCCTGACCCTTGTCGCACGAGAACAACATATTCGGCGCGAGAAAGCGACTTCGAATATCTGTACCAACCAAGGATTATGCGCCCTTGCCTTTACGGTTCATTTAAGTTTGCTGGGAGAGTCTGGCTTTCAAAATCTGGCGCGGATCAATCACGAACGCGCTTGTGATCTAGCCGAAGCCCTCGCAAAAGTTTCAGGGGTGACGGTTGAAAACGAAAATTTCTTCAACGAATTTGTAGTTCGTTTTCCTGTTCCTGCTGCGGAGGTGGCTCAGAAACTCCTGAAGAAAAATATCATCGCAGGCCTTCCCCTTGAGGGAGGAAAAATGCTGGTTGCCGCAACGGAAATGACAACCCGCGAGGATATTGCCGCTTTTGCGGCCGCCCTTGGTGAGCTGGGGTTGTAATCGTCCATTTCATCTTGTCAGATTGATGATTGGAAGTATTTATTGTCCCCTTTTTGGGAAGAAAACCTCCGTCTTTAGACGGAAAGAGGCTTTATACCAACCTGAGAACGAAATGACTCTTTATGGATTCGCAAGGAGAGAAATAT
>CAYZAR010000182.1:0-3656 GCA_964476455.1 uncultured Micavibrio sp. | reverse complement strand
GGCAAGGATGCCACCAAGCTGCGCTTCGTGATCGAGTGAGCGTAAGTCTGTAAGTCTTATTGATCTGGCCTGTTTAAGTTTGAACTGAGAATTCAGCTGCCACGTGGGTTATTGCTGCGTGGCAATTTCAAACATGCTCAGGGCGTCTCAACACGTTCGCTGTTCCAACAAACTTTTAATGAGAGAACCATGAAGCAAATCCAGCACCGTCATAAAGTTGATGTTTTCTACAATTGGGTTAGTGCAAATTTGTCCAGCCATATGGGTTGTGCCACATATTGGCCGCAGATTTGTTATGACTGGACTACTGAAGTTCCGTTGCACATCGTTTTTGAGAGAAAAGACGGAGTGTTTGTTTGGCCCTGGAATCACCTCGCAAATCTTCCTTGGCCTTACACTGATATAAATTTCTCAAGTAACGTACCGACTCTTGCCGATGGCTCTCCCTGGGACTACCGCAACTGGCATAAGACAGCACTTAATGGTGACCTTACCATGCAGTGTTCAAGAGTCCCTGCCACTTTTTGGGATTGGCGACTTCAGGTAAAGCCAAAAAATAATCTCACGTGTGACTTGGATGTTCTCCATCAGCGCAAAAGCGATGGAGTGTGGGTTGGCGTCGAGGCGACCGAGATCTGGTTTGTCGATGAGGATTCAAATGATCTTAATCGTGACTGCTACCAGCACGTTCACAACCTTATCCACTTACGGAAAAGTTTTAATTTCAAAGCGCTGAGAGCGCAGAACAAATTTATGTCAGCACTTGGTGGAAAACACTACCTTGTGCTTCATCAAAACAACTCTGACAAAGCATCGCTCGTAAGCGCGAAGGTCATGACCTTAGAGCTCAATATGAACACGATTTCTTTATTGGAAAATATGACTGGATCTAGGCTCGATGTTAAACGTAACCTAGGGCAGTATTTCGTCTTGTGTGATTTGAAGAGTTTGTTTCTCTAGTTCCGAAGTCACTACGGTTACGGTTGAGTCCAGGATTGAGGCTTTTAAATAGGAGTTAACGTTATGGGGCAGCTATTTGGGCCTACTCGAAACAAGTCCGCCAATGCATATACATTCGGTCGTCAATTTTCAAATGACGATGAGCGTCGCAGCCACTATATGAAACTTCTGAGAGAGAAGCTGCAAGACCGTTCATTCCGCAATTCCGACGGCTTTCCCGAAGGTTCCGATGAAGATATTTTGAAGGCATCAGACCCACCCTATTACACGGCTTGCCCGAACCCCTTTCTTCAGGAAATGTTGTCAACTTTACCGACCCAGCCGGTTGAGAACTCATATAAGAGGGAGCCCTTCGTTGCCGATGTAAGTGAAGGGCGGAGTGGTCTTTTTTATGATGCACATAGTTATCACACCAAAGTTCCGCACAAAGCGATCATGCGGTTCATTTTGCATTACACGAACCCAGGTGACGTTGTGCTCGATAGCTTTTGTGGCACTGGGATGACTGGAGTTGCGGCGCAACTATGTGGAAACCGGGAGATAGTCGCGTCACTTGGTTACAGAATCGATCAGGCAGGTGTGATCTATGAAAATGTAATTGATGATGGCAAGCAAGTTTGGAGGGCATTTTCAAAAATTGGTGAACGTGTTGCCATCCTTAATGATTTGTCACCAGCGGCGACATTTATTGCCGCCAACTTGAATATTCCAACCGACGTTGCGTTTTTCAAAGAGGAAGCGGAGTCCGTTCTGAGAGATGTTGAACGTCAGCTTGGCTGGATGTATGAGACCAAGCACTCAGATGGACACTCCCTTGGTCGGATTAACTACATAGTCTGGTCTGATGTGTACGGATGCCCGCACTGCGCTCATGAGTTGGTTTTCTGGGATATAGCGATTGACGCCACACAGGGAAAAATCAACGAGAAATTTAACTGTTGTAACTGTTCTGCTGAGTTGCAGAAAAAGGATCTCGAGCGCTTATGGTCAACAGAAACTGATCCGGTGCTTTGCAAAACGGTTCGACGTCGTCGCCAAGTACCCGTTTCAATTAATTACAGTCTTGGGAGCAAACGGTATGACAAGCGCCCTGAAGCGTCTGACCTTGAACTAATCACGAAGATCGCATCGCTGCCAGCTGAAGAAAATATTCCCTTAGCTAAGCTGCCTGATGGATTTAATACCCGTCAGCCAAAAGAGTCTCACGATATTGAGTATGTCCATCAGTTCTACACACGACGCAGCCTCCATATTTTGGCAGCGCTTAGAAAGAGAGCAATGGCCTCTCATTTTCCTCGTGAAATTTCGTTTTTGATTAATTCTTACGACTTAACTCATAGCACGCTAATGTCCCGAGTTATTTTTAAGGGTGGCGGAAAGAAACCTGTTCTAACAGGCTATCAATCAGGAACGCTCTATGTTTCTTCGCTTCCAGTAGAAAAGAACATAATTGAAGGCTTGAGAAAACAGAAGCTTGGAATAATTGTCGAATCCCTACAGCATGTTCGGTCGGCCCAATTCGTTTCCACTGGAAGCGCTGCCAATTTGGACATACCAGATGGTTCTTTGGATTACGTATTTATTGACCCGCCGTTTGGTGGGAACATCATGTATTCCGAACTTAACTTTCTTTCTGAAAGCTGGCTCGGCGTTCATACGAACAACAAGCTTGAGGCTATTGAAAACAAGATCCAGGATAAAGACCTCACTAACTATCGCGCCCTTATGACCTCGGCATTTAAAGAGGCGTTTCGAGTACTAAAGCCTGGCCGATGGATGACAGTGGAATTCTCAAATACTCAAGCGTCAGTCTGGAACAGCATTCAGACTGCGCTCCAAGAAGCAGGATTTGTTGTCGCCAATGTTTCTGCTCTAGACAAAAAGCAAGGAAGTTTTAAGGCCGTCACTACAACAACGGCTGTTAAGCAAGACCTTGTTATTTCAGCCTACAAGCCAAATGGTGGCCTAGAGGCTCGCTTCGCCAAAGCCGGCGGTAGTCAAGATTCTGCGTGGGATTTCGTTCGAACGCACCTAGGCTATCTGCCAACCGTTAAGGTAAAGGCCGGAGATCTTGAGTTTATTGCTGAGCGCGATCCTCGGATCATTTTTGATCGAATGGTTGCATGGTTTGTACGACACAATTTCCCCGTTCCAATGTCCACCCATGAGTTCCAGGCAGGCCTTACGCAGCGCTTCGTCGAGCGAGACGGAATGGTATTTCTTCCGGATCAGGTGGCGGAGTACGACAAGAAGCGTCTACAGGTTGCTATTGCACCGCAGATGGAGATGTTTGTATCTGACGAGCGAAGTGCGATCGACTGGCTGTCAGATTTTCTAAAACGTCGCCCATCGACTTACCAGGAACTCAGCCCTGAGTTCATGGGGCAACTTGGCGCAGGATGGAAGAAGCACGAGGCCAAGCCCGAGTTGGCTGCTTTGCTAGAGGACAACTTCCTGAAGTACGACGGGACGGGTGAGGTACCGAGCCAGATCCACAGCTACCTCTCGACCAACCACAAGGATCTGCGCGGGCTGGAGAAGAACAGCCCCGCACTGGTGGTCAAGGCCAAGGATCGCTGGTACGTGCCCGACCCGAACAAGGCGCAGGACCTGGAGAAAAAGCGCGAAAAGGCGCTGCTCAAGGAATTCGATACCTATCGGTCGTTCACCGGTCGCAAGATCAAAGAGTCGCGCCT
>CAYZAR010000181.1:0-3658 GCA_964476455.1 uncultured Micavibrio sp. | reverse complement strand
GAGCTGGGCTCTGCTTTTAGTAACCTATCCCAAGCTGCCTTTAATATTGCGACAATTGGGTTAAGCTTCGGTGTGCTTTTGCACTACATTTTGCCGATGTTGCCATTTATATATTTCTTCTTTGCTGTTGGGCGGTGGGTTAAAACAATTTTTGAAGCTCTGGTTGGGGTTCCTCTTTGGGCAATGGCACACTTGCGTCAGGAAGGTCCCGGGCTCCCTGGAAAAGCAGCGATGGGTGGGTATATTCTTATTCTTGAAATTTTCATTCGACCTGTTGTAACCGTCCTTGCTTTGGTTGCTTCGTTTGCAACTTTTGCGGCGATGGTGGGGGGGCTTAACGCTATTTTTGAATTGGTGGTGACCAACGTCACTGGTTTTGATGTTGCTGATTTGAAATCGGGAAAATCGGGGGCTGGCGGCTTCTTGGCTAGCCTCCTCAATGCTATGGGATGGGATCCTGCTGACCTCGCGGGCGGAGATCCAAGGTCACTGAACTACACACGGGGTATTATTGATCAGTTTTTCATGACCATTTTGTATATCTTAATTGTTTACTCAATCGGGCTGACTAGTTTTAAGCTTATTGATTTAATTCCGGATGGAGTTATCCGTTGGATCAACGCAGGCGTTAACTCATGGGGAGGCAGTGATAACGCTGATGACATTCTCTATCAATTAGATGAGAAGATGGCCACACAAAGTGTTAACATGACGATGCGTCTCCAAGGCGCAACTCAAGGAATATATGGCGCAGCAGCGGAATGGGGGATTAGAGCTGAACGGACTGCGGCGGCTGAGGCAGCTCAGAAAGCTGCGGCAGAAAAAGCCGCTCAACAAAAGTCTGCGGCTGAGGCGGCGACTACTAAAACACCGAAAGAGAAGTAGAAAGGCGCAGAACAAAAAATGAAAATTCGCCTGAAAGAGAGTCTGGCTTTTATTTTTCTCCCTCGCCTTTTTTCGCGTGTGTCGGACCTTGGACTGAATTTTGGGTATTTGGCCTTTCTCATGGCTTTGGTGTTTGCGAATATCCGTTTATTACCTGCACATCATCCCTACCTTCGGCCTCAGGGAATGGGGACGCTCTCTATTCGCAAAGTCATGGCGGCTGCTGCCCATAATTTAACTGGTGGGATAAGAAACACCGATCAGTATATCACTTTTGGAGCGTTTCTCGTTGGCACAGTTCTTTTGACGCTTCAATTTATTATTCTTATCGGAATATTGATTATCAACACAGCGCATGCGGCTTCATTCTCTGGTTTGTTTGTTACGCCAAATCCGACTTACGATGTTGCTTTTATGATGTTGGATCGCGTGTTTCAAGTTCCTGGTATGTTCGGTTCTGTCTTCGACCCCGCAGGTCTTGGGGGGATTTCACCTTTTACCCAAGGATTACACGCTCTCTTCGCTTTTTATAGCGTGGGAATGTTGATGGTTGGACTGCTGATTGTCCTTTACTACATTTTTGCTGTTGTTGCTGAAACAGCGCAAACTGGCAGTCCGTTTGGTGAACGTTTTGCCTCGGTTTATGCTCCTCTTCGTCTCGTTCTTTGCGTGACTTTGTTGTTACCTCTCGCTTACGGGCTTAATACTGGACAGTATTTAACTTTGATTATTGCCAAATACGGTTCTAGCTTTGCCACCAATGCGTGGCTAATGTACAACAATAACCTGAGCGTTCGAGGGTATCTGAATCCTTTAGGGCTTGAGACATCCGAGATGGTTGCCGCGCCGGAAACTCAAAAAATAAGCAGTTTGGTCAACTTCTTCTACCTTGTTCACACTTGCCGCGCTGCTTATGAGTTCGTGTACGGTAAAGATATTCAGCCTTACTTTATCCAACAGACCGTTGGTGGACCCTCGACGTCCTCAACGATGCTGGCTAGTTTTCCAAACGCCCTGAGCTTTTATGATAACAGTGATATTGTTGTCACTTTTGGGGAGGAGGACCCCCAGTTCAAGAATTTGTACGGTGGGATCAAGCCGTATTGTGGCCAGCTCACTATCCCAATCGATAGCAAGAGTGTAACTGGGGTCGTGGATATTTACGACGTCTATTACACGTTCATTTACGATTTATGGAACAATGCCGATCTTCGGGCTTACGGTCAGAAAATGGCTCTTATCCTGCGTTTTCGTGATAAAGGCGATCCTGCTAGCTACGCAACGGCCACTGACTGGGGAGCAGATACAGATGCTCCGGCAGGACCAACCTTCTACAGCGATTTGCGAGTAGATCGGCAGGCTAACTTTAACGCCTTGATGGCTGCTGCCATTTTGACTATCCGCACAACAGGAAATCCTGAGCTTGATATGACCCCTGAGATACTTGATCTTGGTTGGGGTGGAGCGGGGGTTTGGTTTAACCGTATTTCTGCCTTTAATGGAGCACTGGCAACAGCGGCCTTTACTGTTCCTACCCCCACCGCCTATCCCGTGGCGATGGAACATATCATGAAGAAAAAACGGGGAAGTGAAAGTGAAACATCACCTCTTGAAAGATTCTCGCCGGGCACGATTAGTGGGGGTGATGGGACATCTTTGCAGGGGTACTGGAGTGGCTCAGGGTTGGACAATGCAGCCAACGACACCCAAATTGCCACATTACTTGATAGTGTTTATCAAGCAGTCAATAGCGAGAGCGTTACAACCGAACCTCACAGAAAACAGGACAAGAACCTTCTTATCAACGCCTTTAATGCCATTTTCGGAATGGAAACTCTGTTCGATATGCGCAAGAATAACGATGTTCACCCCATCGCACGCCTTTCTGCGCTGGGTAAGAGCATTCTCGATAAGACGATTATCTATCTGGGCGGTGGTTTGATTATGAGCGGTCTTGGCGGCGCGGCGGCCTCCGTGGATGGCGCGTTGGGTGCGACTTTTAGTAACCTCGCCAACGGCCTCATGACCTTTGCTATGATTGGGGTTATGGTCGGAATTACCTTTTATTACATTGTTCCCCTGATGCCGTTTATTTACTTTTTCTTTGCTGTTGGTCAGTGGGTCAAAAGCATCTTTGAAGCTATCGTGGCTGTCCCCCTTTGGGCGTTAGCCCACTTGAGAATTGATGGGGACGGTATTGCTGGTCCGGCGGCGACTAATGGCTATGTCCTTCTTTTAGAAATTTTCTTACGGCCTATCTTTATCGTCTTTTCTTTATTGGGAGGGCTAGCCATCTTCTCGGCGATTGTGGCGGGTCTTGATAGTATATTCACTCTCGCTGTTTCTAACGTGGCAGGCTACAACCCATTTGATTCAACCGGAGCCTTGGTTTTTCCTGACAAGGATATGGCACGCTACGCAATTGACGAATTTT
Organism: uncultured Micavibrio sp.; assembly: GCA_964476455.1. Classification (GTDB taxonomy): domain Bacteria; phylum Pseudomonadota; class Alphaproteobacteria; order Micavibrionales; family Micavibrionaceae; genus UBA1573. Next base: position 339 of record CAYZAR010000181.1, on the reverse strand, counting down.
TCTACACCATCATGTATGCAGCTATCGTTTATTCCATTGCGACACCTTGCTTCAAGCTGGTTGATATTATCCCTAAGGGGGTTATGCGCTGGATTGGAGGATCTGTGGCTACTTTCTCGGGGGGGGCTGATCCGGTGAAAGCTACCTTTAACCTGACCGCTGATGCTGGGGCTAAGAAAACCAGCGAGGTCATGGACATGATGAGCCGTGGTAGTAGTTCTATTGGCGGTCTTGCCGGAGATAGCCTGAACAGTGCTCTTGATAAAACAAGACTTCTGGACAGACTGAGAGGGCCTGGCAGTGGGCCTAGTAGTTAAAGGCCACGAAGAAGTAGGGCGG
>CAYZAR010000180.1:0-3667 GCA_964476455.1 uncultured Micavibrio sp. | reverse complement strand
TCCCCGACAAGGGAAGTATTGCTGACCGCCGATCGGGGATCTAGTATGTTGAGTGCAGCGAAGCTGCACAGAATCCGGATTCTGGACGTGCAAATTTTTCAAGGCGAAGCCCTGAAAAATTCCTTCTGAATGACGGGGTTTTTTTAGATGTGTCCTAAAGGAAAGAGGAAAAATTTATGGCCAAAGTAGAAATTTACAGCACAACCTATTGTCCGTATTGCGTGCGGGCTAAACAGTTGCTCGATGCCAAAGATGTAGATTACACGGAAATTGACGTGACGGGGGACGAGGCGGCTCGGGTTGCTCTTGTCGAAAAGTCCGGGGGACGGAAGACTGTTCCTCAAGTTTTTATCAATGGGGTTTCGGTGGGTGGTTATGATGATCTGCGCCTTTTGGAAGAGACTGGAAAACTGGAAGCGTTGTTAGGTGAAAATAACATTTGACAATATGTAAAATTTTAGGTAAATTATAAAGATGAGGGTGATGACGAGCAGATGATGCCAAGGTGGGGGACAATCGGTTCGGTCTAGGTGTCTTAGTTGAGGTTTTATGCGCGGTGAGTGGTTTCCTGCGGACGTAGGTTAAGGTTTTTAGAGATTTATCTTTTTTGGTTTTCTTGCTTCACGATCTATTCTGGTACCCGAAACTTTAAAATCCGTTCTCCCCTGAGCGGATTTTTTTTTGCCTTAAAGTTCAGATTTTCTTGACGTAGCGCATTTCGCTGGTTTTTATGGTTCTAACCCATTAACGAGAAAGGACTGATTATGTTGAGTGCCAAGACCCTTGATCTCTCAAACCACCCTAGTTTTGACCATCACGAACAGGTTGTCCACTTTGAGGATGAATCTCTTGGCCTACAGGCTCTCATTGCTGTTCATAATACTAATCTAGGGCCAGCTCTTGGTGGATGTCGGTTTTTTCCTTATACATCGCTTGATGCGGCGGTGACGGATGTTCTCCGTCTTTCGCGAGGAATGACCTATAAATCGGCTCTGGCAAGATTGCCGCTTGGAGGAGGGAAGGCGGTTATCATCGGAGATCCCAAAACTCTCAAAACTCCCGCCATCATGGAGCGGTTTGGTGAAGCCATTGAAACGCTTGGGGGACGGTACATTACTGCTGAGGATGTTGGTTCCAACGAACAAGACATGATTGCCATCAGCCGTACAACGCAGCACGTTGCAGGGCTACCACCTACGGAGGGAGAAAGTGGGATCGTCACGGGAAATCCCTCTCCGGTCACGGCGTTTGGTGTATATTGTGGACTAAAGGCTGCAGTTGCAGAGAAATATGGGTCGCCTGACCTTGCGGGGAAAACCGTGGCCATTCAGGGGCTTGGTGCTGTGGGGTATGTTCTTGCTGAGTATCTGGTATCTGACGGGGCAAGGCTGATCGTGGCGGATGTCAATCAATCCTCTCTTGAACTTGCGAGAAAAGCCTTTGGGGATCGGGTTTCCGTTGTTGATACGGCACACATTCATGCCGCAGAGGCGGATATCTTCTCCCCATGTGCGTTGGGGGCAGGATTGAACGATCAAACAATTCCTGAGATAAAGGCAAAAATTGTAGCCGGTGCTGCTAATAACCAACTGGCTGAGCCCTCTCGCCATGATCAAATGTTGTTCGAGCGTGGTATTCTTTACGCACCGGACTACGCTATTAATGCTGGCGGAATCATCAGTGTAGGCTATGAATATTACGGGCGGAGAAAACACACTCCTTACGACCATCCTTTGACGGCTGAGAACATGATGCGTCACGTTGAAAAAATCGGACCGACCTTGTTAGATATTTTTTCTATCTCTCGTCAAAAGAAAATCCCAACTGGACAGGCCGCCGACACTCTGGCTGAGCAAGTTTTTAGGGCAGATTCGTCGCCACTTTCATCCAGTGCTGCGTGATGTGCCGGTAAGAAAGTGGTTCGCTTGCTTCGTAAAGACGGGAGGGCAGGTCAAGTTTTTGGCCTGCATTCCGTCCGAGCGGGGCTAGCACCGTCTCAATGCGACTTCCGTTGGGGAGGTAGTTTGTATCGCCCAAGGGAACCATAATTCTTAGTCCCGAAAAGACATTTGTTCTTCCGCCATAGGGATCGGGGTCGTTTTGGTTGGTTGCTGTTACAAACCCCTCCAAAATCGCTCCATTTCGAAAGCGGTTGGTAAGGGATAGGCTTCCTCCTATATCGCCTGCTAGATAACGGCCCAGACTTGCGCGGAAGGTGGCCTCTGAATTTGGAATTTCGTAGAAGCCGTTTAGATGAGCAGTTAAAATATGGTCTGGTGTAAGGCCAAGACTCATGGCTGTGGTGGGATCACGTTTGAGAGCTTCGCTGATTTCCAAACCCACAGCCCAGTTCTTTTTCCATGGACGATAGAGAATTTCTGTTCCTGCGCCGGCATACATTTCTTCAAGATATCCTATTGTAGCATTAGCGTGCCAATTGGGGCTTAGGCTCAAAAATCCGCTGAGATAATTGCGTTCAAGCGAGAGACGGTGACGCGAGAATCGGTCAATATCTCCGCGCACAGGGAGGAGGGGCAACGGGCGCAGTTCATCTAGTGAAGAAAGATTGTTCGAGAGATTCAAACGAAAAGATGTTTCCGAGAGAAAATGACGGCTTAACCGTTTGCGCATTTCGGTGAGCAAGGCTGTGCGGTACAAAATACCGCTATCTTCTTCTGCTGGGCTGATCTCATTATACAAAGAGAACCGGAGACTCAGGTGACGAAAGATCGGACGGGTTTTCTGAGGAAGCTGGAAGGGAAGATTTGGGTTGAAAAAGACGGTTTGCCAAATCTCTTCGGCACTGCCTTGGTGGTGGGAAATAGCCTGTTCAACGTCGCGTCGATTGAGAGAAAGGGCAGACCCTTTGAGACCAAGATAACGAGGAAAAATAGTGATGGTTTCATGAGATGGGCCTGACAGGTTGGATAAATGACGGGCGGCGATTCCCAATTGTTCGGGGGTTGAAACTGTGTCTTGTAAATCAAGAATGGCCGAGACTTGATTTTTGTTTTTTCTGACATCGAACAGATCCAGATCATTTTTTTGTGCCGTGTCACTGATTTCTTGGGCAGGGCGATTATGTGAGCGGTTGGGGAGGAGAGCCAAAGCAGGCAGGGGAGACGCTGGCGTGAATGGCCAGTTTTGAACAAGCCCTTGAACGGTGATCCGTGTCATTAGGCGGTCTGTTCCCAATAGGGCCATGCCAGCACTCAACCATTTGGTTGCTTGGTAATCAAAGCCAACTGACCATGGGGCGGGGACCTTAAAGGAAGGGTCTGCCGCTTTTTCTGCTTTCCATCCGTCACTCGAAAAATCAGCCTTGAGCGACCAATCTGAATGGGGCACGAAATACTGAACTCCCATAAAAAATCCGGCATCGCCTCTAAACCAGTCTCGGAAAGAGTTGGGATTTTCTCCGTCAAGCGGGCGGTTTTTATCTTGGAAAGCTCCGCCCACGGTTAATGGTGATTCAATGCTATACCGCGAACCCATCCGGCCCCATCCCACACCGGCGGTAAAATCAAAATTTTCATATTTTTTGGAGAGGGCAAGATACTCGGCGGCGAACCGTTTCTGACCAAAGGCGGATTGTAAACCGAGAGAGATTTCAGGCCGCCATCCGGTTTCATGGTATAAGCGGTATTTCATATCCATGCTCGGGAAC
>CAYZAR010000179.1:3087-3693 GCA_964476455.1 uncultured Micavibrio sp. | reverse complement strand
CGCTTATCTTCGGGGTGCATTCCCCCTTTCTGCGGACCGGAATTCATAGGATCAAGACTCATTTTGGTGTTTTTCCTCAAGTGACGTTATGCGGGCTTGGTTATAACGGAAGAGGGCTCTCCACGCAAATCGTTCTGGCACAGGGTCATACCACGCTCCTTGATAGAAGGGATGGCAACGCAGAATGCGGCAAAGTCCAAGGGTTGTCCCTTTCCAGAACCCATGACGATCCAGTGCAGTATGCATATAACAGGAACAGGTTGGAGTGAAGCGGCACTGGTTCCCCAGCCACGGGGAAAGGACTATCTGGTAAAGCCGGATCAGACGTTTCAGTAGTAAAACAGGCAGATTAGGCATTTGTACCTTCTTCGCTTGAGGGTGAGTGGCGGAGGAGGTCCAGTTTTTTAAGACACCAAATCAAATCCTGCCGCAAAGCAATAAAATCTCGTGTGCTGGTTTTTGTTCGTGCAATAATCATGTAATCCTTGTCCAGTTGGGCATAGTTTGGCAGAACTTCAAGGGCCACGGCCTTAAGCCGTCTTCGCATCCGGTTGCGGTCAACTCCCAACTTTGCTGTTTTTTTTGAAGCCACAACACAAAAGGCAG